>SLPR01000498.1 GCA_007131895.1 Bacteroidales bacterium
ATTTCTTCTGTTTCACCAAGGGTGTCATCACCTCTTTTGGCTGACCAGTCATCTACACCGTCGCCACCTGAAAATGTAATTGTGATGGTTACTTCCTGGCAGGCTTCCACATCACCTTCCCAACGGGTAACGTTGGATGGGCCGCCTGCGGATTGATGGCTTACCATTTTCAGTTCCTCCAGGTTGCTTACAGCACTTAAAATGATTGTACCGGCTGATAATCCACCCTGAATTACAATAGGGCCGGCTTCTTCTGCAAAGAATGTAATGGTAAGAACTTTATTGCCATTTTCATCCTCACAAACAAGATCTGCAGTCAGTTCATTTTCGCATTCATTGCAGTCTTCCACCACTACGCTGCCCACTTCGGTAAAACCACCAGATCTTGTCTGGTAACGAATTGGATAAGTGCCAGGCTCTGTAAATGTATGTTCAAATACAACAGGGCTTCCATTGGGTTGGTTTTCATGAAACATTTGTATCCAATCTTCGCCAACTTTGTATTGAACCTGAAGGACAAAAGCCCCAGGTCCATTGGCAGTATAACTAAGTGTAAATTCATGTGGTTCATCCATACAGGCGTCACTCTCAAAAACAAGAGAAGAAGAATTTTGAATGGCAGCATTGCCCCTTTTGAGTTCATCGGTTTCCATAACCAATTCATCCTTCTGGCATGCGGAGAAAAGCAATCCCACGGCCAGGAACATCGAAATAAATATTGATTTTTTCACGTTGGAGGTAATTTTAAGTTAGACGAATAAAAATTATTAGTGTAGAATACTTATCAAATGTAGTAGAAATACAAGGTATGTTTTTACTAGGAATAATACATATTTTACAATACGTATTTATACTTACAAAATGATACGAAATACCCTTATCTCTACGTTTTAATTACAACTCAGAGAGCGACTTAATATAACCCGGCTCAAAACATGCAGACAAAGTAGTTATCAAAACGAATCGTCGTTTATTCTGAAAATACAAAAAATTGTCATTAAATAGCCCTCTGTGTCGGTCTATAATTTATTTATGTGGATAAAGGGCTGTTTCAATTGGCAAAATGCAGACTAACTTCTTTCCTGGTAGTTGTAACGACTGCTAAAAATCAGACAAATCGGGTTTCAGGTTTGCATATTCTCAACCTCAACCTTAATTCCGCATCCCTTCAGTCGCTTCGGGCTGCGCCCTCAGCCTGCTCCCCTTTCTACTTCTTTAATTTCAATTATGACCGCATAATCTTTGGGTTTTTACCATGTGAATACATTTCGGCATATTGCTGGGTAATTTCTGCCCCATAGAAAAATATCAGCGAAGTATATAACACCCATATTAAAATTACCACCCGGGATCCGGCTGTTCGGTGCATTGCACCAATATTGATACTCCCCAGACCAAAATTGATGATTGCTTTTCCTGCTACAAATAACAAGGTAGTGATAGAGGCTCCCACCCAGGTAACCCCCATTTAATATGAGCATTGGGCAGAAAACGATAGATCGAGGCAAACATTACCGTCGCGATAAAAAGAGAAAACACACACACTCCCTCTGTTTTCAACTTTGGACAAGGAATTTATATTCCGGGGAATAATTTCTACAGGTAGTTGTGGAAATTACCTTAACTGGCAAAAATGCTTCGAGTCATATAATGCTATAAATAAGCTGTTTATCTTCAATTTTACTGCAAATAACCGCATAATTATAAACAGTACAGTTTTTTTTTTTTATACAATAAACCATAAAAATGACATAATATGTTGCATTATTTGCATGTACACGGACATGGCTGGGGAATGGGATGGGGTTGGGTCGTCGGCCTTCTCATTATTGTAGTATTAATTTGGTTGCTGGTAAAAACTTTCAACCGAACTGGCCTATCGAAAGCGACGGAAAATAAAAAGCCGTTGGATATTTTGAAAGAACGCTATGCCAAAGGGGAAATAAACAAAGAAGAATTTGAAGAACGTAAAAAAATTTTATCCTGAGATGACAAAACTTAAGCACCTGTTTATTCTGAAGACTATCTTTTTCTCCTTCATTTTTGCCAACGCCCAAACAGATACCACCACGTATCACATCACATTAAGAAAGGAAACCGTAAACAAGACAGGAAGGGATGTAACAGGCATCACCATCAACGGCAGCATCCCCGGACCTGTTTTGCGTTTTACTGAAGGAGACTATGCGGTTATTTATGTGGAAAATCAAATGGATGAAGAAACTTCTATTCACTGGCACGGAATTTTGCTTCCCAATTTTTTTGACGGGGTTCCCTATCTGACCACCCCACCCATTATGCCGGGAGAAACCTTAAGGTATGAGTATCTCCTAAGGCAGTCAGGCACCTACTGGTACCATTCACATACCATGCTGCAGGAAGAAATCGGTGTTTTCGGAGCATTTATCATTGAGCCGGAAACTGAAACCCTGGAGTATGATAAAGATCTGATACTGATTATATCGGACTGGACCAATGAAAAGCCCATGAATGTGTTGCGCAACCTTAAGCGGGGCAACGAATGGTACGATATAAAAAAAGGAACCGATACCCCACTCAACCGGGTAATTGCAAGAGGAGCAATGGGTGCGCAGCTGAAATTCTGGAAACAGCGAATGGGGGGAGCAGATATATCAGATGTTGCGTATGCAGGTTTCCTGATAAACGGGGCACAGCAGCAGGAGTATCCTGATCTTAACCCGGGAGAAAAGGTAAGATTGCGTGTTATCAATGCTTCAGCTTCCAGCAATTACTGGCTGACTTTCGGAGGAGAAACGCCCCCACTGGTGTCAGCTGACGGATTGAACGTTGAGCCGGTGAAACGGGAGAAAACATTTATTGCCGTTGCTGAAACCTACGATTTTATTGTAACCATCCCTGAAAATGGCCGGATAGAGTTTAGGGCTACCGTACAGGATGTTTCAGGTACCACATCGGCCTTTTTAGGAACAGGAGATGTAGTGGCTGCACCTGATGTGCCCGCTCCGGATAAAATAGCTATGATGCAGGAAATGGCTGCAATGGACATGCGCATGGGGGCTCATGCCCTGAAGTTTCGACCCGGAAAGGAAGAACCCTACAAGATGCGCGAAAAATGGGGAATGCAGATGGATGATCAGATGGATGAAGATGACCATAAGGATATGGAAGAAGATAACCATATGGAAGATCACGATCACATGGACATGGAAGAAGATAACCATATGGAAGATCATGATCACATGGACATGGACGGAATGGATATGTTTGAAGAATTCAGCTATGACTTCCTGAGATCAGTTGAAAACACAACCTATCCGGAAGATGCCCCGATCAGGGAAATTCTGCTGAACCTTACAGGAAACATGAATCGTTATATCTGGAGCATGAATGGCGTCCCTCTGGCAGAAACCGATAAGATCAAAATCAATGAAGGCGAAGTCACCCGCATTGTAATGAACAATCTTACCATGATGCATCACCCCATGCACCTGCATGGGCATTTTTTCAGGGTTATCAATAAGCATGGAGAATATTCCCCGCTCAAGCACACAGTAAACGTACCACCGATGGAAGAGATAACCATAGAATTTTATGGGGATGAATATGGCGACTGGCTTTTTCATTGTCATATTCTATACCACATGATGGGTGGCATGTCAAGAATCTTTAGCTATGGTACGCCCCGCGATCCCAGGCTTGAAGAATTTCCTGTCTCAAATTTAATCCATGAATCCAATCTTTATTACTCCTGGGGAACGGCAGATATTGCTTCCCACAAAGCTGAATTAAGTCTTCAAACCTCAAACCTCAGAAATCAGTTCAGACTGGATGCGGGTTATGGGTGGGATAACTATTTGAAATCCGATATCACCTATGAAAGGTATTTGCATGATCATTTCCGGATATTTGGCGGGGTTAATCTGAAAAACGAGGCCAACAGATCGCTCGATAATATCCATCCTACGGCAATTGCAGGGATCAGATACTTTACCCCCTTTATGTTTCACCTGGATGTGCGTATTGACAATGAATTAAGGCCCAAAATAGACATCCACCGTGATTTTATGATCTTCCGCCGCACCATCCTGTTCGGCGATTTTGAATACCAGGCAGATTTTGGCTGGGTAAATGATCTCAGGGATGAAATAACCGGAGAACCTGTAAATTTCAGGGATGAAATGGTCTGGTCGGCCGGACTGGCTTACCTGCTGGGCAGGAACCTTTCCCTAAAGGTTAGTTATGATAACCGTTTTGGATTCGGTGGGGGCCTGTCAGCCATGTTTTGACAAACAAAACACAGGGCGTTAAGCCCGCCAGCCAACCAAAGAATTTTGTCAACATTTTTAGTTGAAATTCAATTGAATAAAAAAATGAAGAAAGCAAGTAAAACCCATAAGCCTGACA
>SLPR01000098.1 GCA_007131895.1 Bacteroidales bacterium
ATGCAGGCCAAACGGGCATCTCTCCTTTTTCACCCGATATCATTGAGCAGTTTCAGGTAGTAATATCTCCTTACGATGTGACTCTGGGTGGATTTGCAGGTGGTGGTGTTAATGCTGTTACCAAGTCAGGTACCAATACTGTAAAAGCTACAGCATACACCTATTTTAAGAATCAGAGCATGGTAGGTAAGACCAACGGTGTTTTAGCTGGCAGATTAGGTCTGGATGAAAGAGAAAGAGTAGACGAGTTTACTGAAAATGTTTATGGCGTTTCATTGGGTGGACCCATCATCAGAGACCGTATGTTTATCTTTACCAATTTGGAGATACAGAGAGATGAAACACCCAGACCCTTTGATATATCCGAATATACATCAGTAGAAGGAAGGGTCTCAGTAAGTCAGCTTGAAAATCTGCGTAATCATTTAATTAATACTTATAATTATGACCCGGGTAGCTTTGGCAGTACAGCTCAAAACCTGGATGGTTTGAAGATTTTTGCCAAAATCGATTACAACATAACCGATGAACATCGCCTGACCTTAAGGCATCAATATACCAAAGCTGAGCAGTTCAACAGGTTTTCCGGCAACAGAAATAACGTGAATTTCTCCAATAACGGTATCTATTTCCCCAGTATCACCAATTCATCAGCACTTGAATTGAACTCAAGGTTTGGAACCGATTATTCTAACAATTTAATTGTGGGATATACTCGCGTTCGTGATGACCGCAGTCCATTGGGTGGGAATTTCCCCTATGTGTATATTGACGATCAAAACAACGGCAGAATCAGGTTTGGTTCCGAAGAATTCTCCACAGCCAATCAACTTGACCAGGACATTTTTACCCTGACCAACAATTTCAATATTTACAGAGGTGCACATAAAATCACCATAGGCACCCACAATGAGTTTTACAGTATATACAATTTGTTTATCAGACAAAACTTTGGTGTATACACTTACAATAGTTTAGATGCTTTCCTGAACAACGATCCCGCGTCTCGCTATACAAGAACCTACTCTCTTGTTGACGATATTACGGGAGGGGGTTCTGCAGCTGCATCTGATTTTAGTGCCATGCAATTCGGTCTTTATGCACAGGATGAATGGTCTGTAAACCGTCAATTAACTCTCACCGCAGGTCTGAGAATAGATTTACCTATCATTACCAGTGACCCCGAAGAAGATACTTATTTTAACCAAACAGCATTACCTGCAATACAGGCTGCTTATGACATAGCTGAAGGTACACAGGCTGGACAGGTTCCTGACGGACAGTTTATGTTTTCTCCACGAATAGGCTTTTCCTATGACCTTACAGGAAACGGGATGAATACTTTGCGTGGGGGTGCCGGTATTTTTACCAGTAGAATTCCTTTCGTATGGCCCGGTGCAATGTTTAACAACAATGGATTAACATTAGGCGAGGTGGGACAAAATGATATTGAAGGAGATGTATTCTTTAATCCCCAATGGGATAATCAGCCGACAAATCCTAACTTCTCCGTTCCATCTGGACAAATGGACTTGTTTGTAAAGGATTTTAAATACCCACAGGTATTTCGTACCAATTTAGGTTTTGACTTCAAACTTCCCGGCGACATTGACGCTACTCTTGAAGGTTTGTATACCAAAACCCTTAACAATATCAATTATACGAATATCAATTCTGACCCCACGGTAGCTTTTACCTGGACAGGATCTCCTGACAACAGACAAGTTTTTGTAAATTCCAGCATTGACCCAACCTATTCAGCCGTTTACCTCGCAACCAACACTTCCGAGGGTTATACATACAACCTGTCAGCATCTTTAGCCAAAAATTTTGACTTCGGTTTGAGAGCCATGGTTGCATACTCTTATGGCGATGCTTATGCATTGAGCGAAGGAACTTCATCCCAAAATTCTTCTCAATGGAGAGGACAAGTTAATATCAATGGGCGAAACAATCCTGAGTTCGGTCGCTCCGACTTTGCAGTGGGCCACAGAGTTCTTTCAAGCATGACTTACGGTTACAACTGGTCTGCTGATGGTAATAACAGAACTTCACTATCTCTTTTCATGAATGGGCAGTCTGGCACGCCATATTCTTATGTCATTTCGGGAGCAAATGCACGCAATCTGAATGCAGAACGAGGCAGCACCAACATAAACCGCAGTTTGGCGTATATTCCTGCAACGCAATATGGAATTAATCTTGTGGATTACTATGTGGATGATGAATTAGTAACTGCGGGCCAGCAGTGGGAACTCCTTAGCAGAGTCATAGAGAATGACAGCTATTTAAGAAAGAACAAAGGCCAATATGCAGAAAAGAACGCTGCATGGTCTCCCTTCGCAGCCATCTTTGATGTAGCAGTGCGTCACGATTTTGGTCTTACCCTGGGTGGGCAAAGACACAGATTCCAGGTTTCATTGGATATAGCCAACTTTGGCAATATGCTCAATAACGAATGGGGTACACAATATTCAGTACCTGGTGATTTTAATAATTACTACCTGTACCAGTTTGAAGGATATGCAGAAGACGGAACAACTCCCGAGTTTACTTTCAGAGATGACAGAACTGGCTTGGATAGATTCAATATTCAGGGACTTTCTTCACGCTGGAGCATGCTCTTTGGAGTACGGTATATGCTTAACTAATCGAAAATCATAATAGCATAAAAAAAAGCATCTCGAAATCGAGATGCTTTTTTTATTTAATGACAACCACATCCTCCCTCATCCTTTTGTTTCTGCCACAACACCCTGAAACCGGGGTTCTCCAGATGGTCATAAAAGTCGATAGTGGCATTTTCTGCCACTTCCCTGGCATCCTCATCCAACAGAACTTTCAACCCCTTGAAGTCTTCTCCCTTTAATTCCGTTTTTGATAAATCCGCAATTTCTACCCCCAACTGGTTGGTAGAACAACATCCGCCACTACGTGCGAATACACGAATGGCACCTTCTTCAGGCATATCAGGTCCGTTGAGTACATTTTTCAGCTCTTCAATGGCTTTATCGGTTATTGTAAACATATTGCTTTCCTTTCGTAATAGTATGGATAAGATTTTATTGGACAACAAAAATAATCTTTTTGTTTTTCGTTGCTCTCTTTATAACAAAAAGAGTTGCGGTTTGTTGAAAAGGATGTGAATCCGTATCCCTATCATGTTGTCAGAATGGCTGCAAACCATGCATTGGGCCACTCTTGAACCTGTTAAAAAGGAGTAGCATAATAAACCATCGTTTTCAGCAAAAAGATATCAAATTTAGTTGTAATTTTGCAGGCTATGAAAAACATCCGTAATTTTTGCATTATTGCTCATATCGATCACGGTAAGAGCACTTTAGCCGACAGGCTGTTACAGACTACCAATACCATTACTTCCCGTCAGTTTCAGGAACAGATGCTGGACAACATGGATCTGGAGCGTGAACGCGGTATTACCATAAAAAGTCATGCCATTCAAATGGATTATGAACAGGACGGAGAAAAGTATGTGCTGAACCTGATAGACACCCCCGGACATGTTGACTTCAGTTATGAAGTCTCGCGTAGCATAGCTGCCTGCGAAGGGGCTTTGCTTATTGTTGATGCAACCCAGGGCATTGAAGCCCAAACCATATCCAACCTCTACCTTGCCCTTGAGCATGATCTGATTATCATTCCGGTTTTGAACAAAATGGACCTGGATAGTGCCATGCCTGAAGAAGTTTCCGATCAGATTATTGACCTCATAGGCTGCGATTTGGAGGATATTATTCCTGCCAGTGGAAAAACAGGCTTCGGTGTAGATAGAATCCTGGAAGCCATTATAGCAAAGGTACCGGCACCTACCGGCACAATCGACGCACCCTTGCAGGCCTTGATATTCGATTCTGTTTTCAATTCTTTCAGAGGCGTAATTGCTTACTACCGCATTTTTAACGGACAAATATCCCAGGGTGAGCGTGTAAAATTCATGAATACCAAAAAAGAATACAATGCCGATGAAGTGGGTGTGCTCAAACTTAATCAGCTTCCTAAAAAAACGGTATATGCCGGCGATGTGGGGTATATTATTTCGGGCATCAAGGAAGCCAAAGAGGTGAAGGTAGGCGATACCATTACCCATGTAAAAGGAGGCACCACAGAAGCCATCCAGGGGTTTGAAAACGTAAAGCCCATGGTGTTTGCGGGTATTTACCCGGTAGAGAATGACGACTTTGAAGAGTTGCGCACCGCTATGGAAAAACTGCAACTCAATGACGCCTCCCTTACTTTCGAGCCCGAATCGTCTGCGGCACTGGGTTTTGGCTTTCGATGCGGATTCCTGGGAATGTTGCACATGGAGATTATAC
>SLPR01000425.1 GCA_007131895.1 Bacteroidales bacterium
CCGACATCATGGTTTTACATCATACCTCCACTCTTTTTTCAGGGTGTCATATTTCAGCCTGTCGTCAGGCCATTCTATAATGAGGCGGTTAGTAAAGTATTTTTCGAATTTGTTGTTGATAAAAGCGGTGAATAAGTCATCGGCAATTTCTTTCAGGTATTCTTCTTCCAGTACCTGGGTCACGAACACTTCTTCGTAAGAATGGAGGTTCATTTGTTCATCCATTCTGTATTTCCCTCCAATGGCTCTGCGGTTGCCCAGCGGATGGCGGGCAGGTCTGATAATATAAAAATAATGCATATCATTCTCGTCAACGAAATACCGGTAAAAACTATACTCCTTCGCCTGTTCAGTATAAAAAGATCGGTACTGGGGGTCCAGGCGCGTCTGCCAGTCAGCGCGCCGGGGCTTCACACCCATGTAAGTAACAATGTTGGTCATTAGAGTATCTTGTTTTTCTTTTGCTACATAGCGGTCAATGTGGTAACTCTCTTTTGGCCAGAAAACAGTGAGTATGAATGCCAGAAGGGCAAGACTAATTACAATTACGTAAATGCCTGACTTTTTTCTTGTTTTAAGATGCATGGCTTTAAGGGGATTGAGGTGAATATGCAAAATCAGTGGAGCATGAAAGCTCCACTGATTTTAAGAATTTATCTGGCAATGTAAGCCACTGTTTAGAAGTAGGGTTGAATTCCTGGTAACCATTCGGCCCAGCCTTCAGTCCAGTCTTCAGTGCCAAATGCACCGGAGAAGGGAACCTGTTCGAACTGATCTGCTTCGGGTACGTTGTCCCATCTTGCAGCATCCAGCAACATAGATCCTGAAAGGGGAAGTACGCCTGGATTTTCAATCAGGTCAAAAATGGTGGGGTTGATACCTGCATCCTGCCATTTGGCCAGTCTTTTGTTGCCATAAGCAGGGGTGTTGAACCATTCTACCACATTGAAAACATCACTTGGGTCTTGTTTGAGGGATATTCCACGGGGAGCATTGGGGTGGTTTCCGCGGGGTTCGCCGTCAGCATCCAGGAAGGGCAGTCCGTCTACAGCACCTTCAACTTCTGCATTGTACGCAGAACCAAATCCGTTTCCTCCCCATCCTTCCACACCTGCAAGGATAACGTTTCTTAATCTCAATTCATCAGAAATAGCGTGAGCACTTGAGTTTCCTCTTGCATCATCGATGTATATACCATCAGGATAACCGGTAAGGAATGAGTTGTAAATACGCAACATGCTGTTTCTTCTCAATTGAGCAGCATGCTGGAAGTTGGTATTGATAGCTGATTCGCGTGTCTTTTTGGGGCCGATAATTGTCATGTTGGCGAAGCGACCTGCAGTGAAAGGAGCAGCGTCGGTACCTTGTCCGTTGTTGTCCACTTCAAATCCGTTGGAGCCTGATTGGTCTGCACCATTGATGTCCCTGATGCCTAAACCAAACTGGACATAACCCTGGTATCCAAAATCCACATCAAAATCATCATCAAGACCACGATAAGCGATAAGGTATTTTCCATTTACCGAGCCGCCAAACCATTCAAAAGCATCATCCAGTCCGTAAGAAGCCTGAACATATTCTATAATGGTACCTTTTCCTACGCTACCCATGGTGAGGGTGTTTACTTCCTCATTGGGATTGATGGGAATACCAGCATATTCAATCCGCACATACCTTACAATTCCTGAGGATTCGTTTACATCGTCAAGTTCTGCTGTACCACCATGGTAGCCACCGTACCCGCCTTCAAGTTCAATGTTGGGTCCCTGATTGTTTTTTACACGTCCGCACATTACCAGTCCACCCCAGTCACCAGGTAGTCTCTGGCCAATGGGAGCTTCAGAGGTCATTACTATGGGGTTCTCTTTGGTGCCTTCAGCAAAAATTTTGCTTCCACGTTGTACAATGAGAGTACCCTTGGATTCTTTGTCTCCAATAATCAGAGTGCCAGGTTCAATGGTCAGGGTTCCAAATTCCTGTACAAAAGAGCCATCATTCTGAAGTTCATCTTTACCCACTCTTACAAATCCATTTACACGATAAATAGTATCGCTGTACCATGTATGATTTCCAAGCAGGTTGCCTGCAGGAATTTCTTTAATGGGTTTGGCAGTTACTCTGATTTCAAAAACCGCCAGATCTGATGCCCTGTCTTCTGTGTCAACTGCAGAAAACGTGAGATTGATAGTTGAGCCAATTTCACCCTCTACAACAAATGTATATTCCCATTCCATCGTTATGGGAGCGCCTGAAACCTGTTCTGTGTGGTAAGGGCTTCCATTTCTGAGCACATTGATTTGTGTGAGTCCTTCAGGAGCAGTGATAGTAAGTATTGTACCTGCCTCATTTCCCGGTGACTGGAATGCTTGCTCTGTGCTAAGTGAAATGCTGGGTCTGGCACCCAGTTCACCATCGTCATCTTTGTCGCACGATTGCATAAAGATGCCGAAACTGACTACCATCATGCTCATGAGCATTGTGGTGGTTCTTTTTTTGAGATTTGTTCTTAGAAAATTCATTTGTCTGATTTTTAAATAATTTGTTGTTTTTTTATTTAATTCTGTTTTTAATGGATAAGCATTTGGTGATTTTTACGACCCAAAAGTAGTGGTGCAATGTAAAGTTTAAGTTAATCCAATTTGATTTAATTGTTAATTATGAAGGGTTGTAAGTAGCTGTATAACAGGCATTAAAAAGCTTAACAATCCCTTTACGAAAACATAACAATCCCTTAACATTGCATTGGGTTGTCAGGGGCTAATTTTGCAGTGGATTGAATAAAATGAGTTGTTCTTTAAAATCCTAAATGCAGATTGTTTTACCCCTTTAAAAAATACGATACCAAACACTTAACCTGTTTAAATAATCAGACTGTTTATAATGAAAACCACCACAAAACTGCTTACTGCCTTTATCTGGGTTCTGCTATTTCAAATACAAGTATTTTCTCAGGGCGGAGTAATAGAAGGTATTATCGTTGATGCCCAAACCCGTGAAACCATGGTAGGTGCTACCATTCTTATCGAAGGTACTTCTACAGGAACCACTGCCAACCTGAATGGCGAGTTCCGCTTAACCAATGTTCCGGCAGGTACTGTAAATCTCAGGGCTTCCTTTATATCTTACGAGCCGGTTGTGATTGAAAATATCAGAATAGAAAGAGGTCAAACCATTACACTTTCAATTGAGCTTGAACAGGTAAGTCAAACCCTTGAAGGGGTAACGGTTACGGCCCGAAGAACAACCCATACCGAAGTTTCTCTTATCCAGTCAATTCGCAACAGCCAGGTGGTAACCAGCGGTATATCGGCCCAGCAAATTACCCGCTCACAAGACAGTGACGCAGCCCAGGTAGTGCGAAGAATCCCTGGAATTACGGTGATCGAGGACCGATTTATCATTGTACGCGGACTCAGTGAAAGATACAATGTTACCATGCTTCACAATACAATCGCTCCCAGCATGGAAGCCGATATACGGTCTTTCTCCTTCGATATGATTCCTGCTTCCCAGATTGACCACCTGATGGTTTTTAAGAGTCCCTCACCCGATTTGCCAGGCGATTTTGCAGGAGGTGTAGTGAAAGTGTTTACCAAATCTATTCCTGACAAATCCGGCATTGATGTGTCTTATACCTCGCAGTACGATGATGGTACCAGCTTTCGATCCTTTTTGGGTTCAGAAAGAGCTTCCAATGCCTGGACCGGTTATGGATCAGGATATTTTGGTTTGCCCGGTGATTTCCCCGATGACCTCAGAACTATAACCAACAATGAGGCAGCATTGCAGGAGGCCGGCCGTTCCATGAATAACAACTGGTTACCCCGGGAAACCAATGCTTACCTGAATCATAGTGGCTCATTAAGCGGAAACCTGTTGTTTAACTTTGGGAAAGTACGAGTCGGAACCATTACAACCCTCACTTACAACAATTCCAAATCTGCCAATACCATTTCCCGGGCTGACTTTAACTCATACAATATGGTAGAAGACAAGAGTTTGCCTCTTTACAATTTCGAAGACTCACGCTATCAGAATAGTATAAAGCTTGGAGTATTAAACAACTGGGGGGTAGAAGTAGGTGAGAATCATTCTTTCGAGATTGTAAATCTTTATAACAATATCAGCTCCTATAATTATGTCAATCGTCTGGGTGATCATATTGACTTTGGCTTCAATATGAACAATCATGCTTTTCAGCAGGTGTTCAGAGGGCTTTATTCCGGCCAGGTTACTGGCAAACATAAATTCTTTGGTGGAAATACTACGATTGACTGGACGGGTGGATATACATCCTCTTTCAGGGATTTGCCTGATTACAGACAATACAGAA
>SLPR01000396.1 GCA_007131895.1 Bacteroidales bacterium
ATATCGGGCTTTTCAGAATTCGCCCTGGGAGGAAACTCTGCGGACAACCCACTTCCCATAGAGCTCCTTCATTTCACAGCAACAGAAAAAGGGGGGGAGGTCCTGTTAACCTGGGCCACTGCATCCGAAACCAACAACGATTATTTCACGCTGGAAAGAAGCAATGATGTAAAGCATGTTGAAATAATCGGGTATGCAGATGGAGCCGGAAATTCTGTACGGACCCTTCACTACAGTTTTGCAGACACCAGTCCCCTGGAAGGCATCAGTTACTACCGCCTGAAGCAAACCGATTTTGACGGGGCCTTTGAATACAGCCAGTGGATAGCCCTTGAGAGAGGGTTGGATAGCTCCTCCCTGAGAATTGTCAGTATTCTGCAGCAAAATGGCCAGGTGCAGTTCTGGGCAGAAGCGCCTGCCGGACAACCCCTGCAGATTGAAGTGTATGATTTGTACGGGCGCAACCTTTACCAAACGCAGGTTATCCCCGAAACAGCGCTGTTTCAATATGCTTTCTCAACAGCAACCAGGGGGGTAGTCTTCATCAGGATCGCAAGTGCAAAAGAAACAGCAGTGAAAAAGCTTATTCTTCGGTAGCTTTCCCTTTGGTTAACGGCAAAATCGTTATTTCACAATGAACCTGCTGTGCAGCACAACGCCATCTTTTTCTGCCCTGATCAGATAAATCCCCGAAGGGAGTCCGTCAATGCCAATGCGCGCATGAGATGCAGCGTTAAGGGTTTTTATCCGTTGCCCGGTAAGGTTTAAGATACTGAGCCTCCATTCTCCGTTGCCGGGAAGTTCTGCATTGATTTCTGCAGAAGCCGGAACAGGATATATCCTGAGTGCGCTTTCCGGGCTCGCTTGGGCAATGGCTGTAATGGGTTCAAATATGGCAAGGGCAGTAAGGTCTTCTTCAATGTTGAACAACAGCTGCGGTACCATGTTGTCTTCACCATTGATTACCCACTTGATAAACGCCCATCCTTCATCTGCAGTAGCCGTTAACACCAGCTCCTCGCCCATACTATAAGTGTATATTCCGGGCTCGGGAATGGTGGTTCCGCCGCCTTCTGCTGAAACATACAAAGTAGGTGCAAAGGGTTCAAACCAGGCCACCAGCAGCAAGTTACCTGAAAGAACAAAAGAGAAGTGGCTTTCATTGCTTACCTGCTCTTCAGTATTGCCTGTAACCAAGGTCCAGTGACTGAATTGCCAGTCCGTTTCCGGTGCTGCCTGTACACTCACCTCTTCATTGGCACCAAACACTCCGGCTCCTGTTGCCGTACCTGCATCTTCGGGGTAAACTGCCAGCTGCAGCTCATAATAGTGTTCAGCAAACCAGGCTGTGAGGTTTTTGTCTTCTGTAATTGCCAGTTGCATGTTGGGCCTTGTAGACAATATCCTGTTTCCATTTTTCCAGTGCAGAAAAATGTAGCCCGGGACAGGATGAGCAGATAATTGCACCACAGTGCCATGTTCATACTCCCCTTCACCCGAAAGAGCATCAGCGGCCTCTGCCGGCAATGCCTGCAGGGTTACCTGGTACTTGTTGACAAGAAATACTGCTTCCAGCTCAGTGCTGTTATCTATGACAATTGTAAGTGTTTCTTCAGAGCCGGCATCTTCTCCGTTTATGATCCAGTGGCTGAAATACCAGTTGGCGGCGGGTGTTGCCGTGATACTGATCTGGCTTCCCGGAAGGATTAAATACTCTCCCTGTGGCAGGCTGGTAACACCTTCTCCCGTGTTAACAACGATAAGTTCTGCTTCATTACCGGCAACCTCTATTTCTGCTGTTATCTCATTGGATGGGGGAGAAAGCAGTGTTTCACCTGAACGTGATTTTACATACCAGGTATAGGTGCCTGCGGGCAAAGGCTGATCCGTAAAGGACTCCTGCAACGGATCGTTCCCTTTGTTGATAAGGGTTCCGTTGCGATAAACATTGAACCCGTCAAAAGTAAAATCTTCTTTGTCCTCCGCTGCATCTGTTTCCCATTGCAGCTGAGGCTGATTACCGTTGATGATGCTAACCGTTAAATTGACAGGGTTGGGTAGCGGAAGGTCTGTAGCAACAAAAATTTGCACCTGGTCTATAGAAATACCACGGCCCCGTTTTCCTTCCCCTTCAAAAGCTATCTGCATTTGTGATGAGAGTTCGGGTATCGCAATAAGAGCATGTGCCCAGTCAAATTGATTGGCACCGAATGTTTCCAGTACAATCCAATCTTCATCTGTCGCAATACGATAGTAGACCCTGAGGATGTCCTGGTTTGCCTGGCTTGCCGGATTGGCGTACCAAAAAGAGAGTTCTGCTGTATCCAGGTTGCTG
This sequence comes from Bacteroidales bacterium, assembly GCA_007131895.1. GTDB lineage: Bacteria > Bacteroidota > Bacteroidia > Bacteroidales > UBA7960 > SKVR01. The sequence goes on from SLPR01000396.1 coordinate 2,336, forward strand.
AAGTCAATCAAAGGTGTAATGAGCTTTGTTTTGCTTCCGATTTCAGCAACAGTGGTGGTTCTGAAATAGATGTTGCTTTCTCCCTCGTAAGCTTCAAAGGGGTAGCCATCATCATTGCCCACTCCGGTTTGCCATTCAACTTCACCTGCAACAAACTGTTGCGTCCAGCATCCGGGTACTTCTGCATCATTAAAACCTTCAAAAAACGGAAAGGAATAAACGGCAGCACAAAGAGTAGTGGCAAAACATCCGGTTCCATTGGAGTAAATAAGCTCTTTGGAATACGACCAGATTTTGTAGTAATAGGTTTTGTTGGGCAGGAGGGTGTTTTGTAAAAACACTTCATCGTCACCCAGGTAAAGTACCTGTCCTCCTCCTTCTATTTCATCTCCGAGGGTATAAGCCCCATTGGGTATGCCAAATGTATTTTCATTGCTCCATGCTATCATTACATTGTTCAAACTGTCATTAAGTGACCATTCAAGGAGTATTTGATTTTCCGACACGGCGGTTGACCGGAAGTCTTCAGGGTCGGTAACCCCTGTGAAGAATGGGTCATAGCCGCCCTGGGCTGTTACTTCAGAACCCTGCGGGTCGAGCCAATCGCTGAGCCTGGTGGCCGCAGATCCGCCTCCGGTCCATGATACGCCAATTCTTCCATACCAGTCGGGTTGGGTATTGCCGCAGGCAGCATATCCTCCATGTAGCTGGCCCAGAATGCGTCCCCGGGAATCAAAAACAGGAGAGCCGCTGGAGCCTGGCTCAGTTGTAGTACCGCCGCTCCAGACAATACGCCAGTGAGTGGTGCCTGAGTTGGGTGCTCCCAGATAACTGGCCTGTTGCACTCCACCTTCAGCGTAGCTGAACTTTTTAATATCACCACGCGGATGATGCACCCCGGTAATAAATTCTTCCAGCGTGCTTTCCAGGGTGCGGTTCCACCCTGCATAATAGGGGTTATACTCATCAGGAATGGGTTGGTTAAGCTCCATCAACCAAAAATCGCTTGCTGAATTTCTTGCTCTCTGAGTAGCTCCCGACATGGAGTTGTAGGGGGGTGAGGTTGGTGGGTTGGCACAGGTTTCGCTTTGCCAGTTAAACCAGAATACTAACGTGGATGGATTTCGATAACAATGATTGGCTGAGAGGAATAGGGGTTTACCGTCAAAGGCCGTGTTGTTGATCAGTGCTCCTGAGCAAAATCCATTTCCCCCCGTCACCAGCATCGCTGCTGATCGCACCTGCTGTTGCCAGTCATCAGCTTCTTCGCAGGCTACATTAAGGTTGCAACTTCCACTGCCACCAAATGCTTTGGCGTACTCATAGGGGTTGCGGTAGGCATGGGTGACCATTGCAAGGTTCAGTTCTCCATTAAATGGCGCATTTGCCGGCTCATAATACTCAATGATAATATGATCTCCATCCACCAGGGTCGTGGCAAAATAGCCGTCATCCTGGTTGTTGAAGTCTGTAAATGCACCAAGAATCATGCTTTGGGAGTGGTTATAAACAAAAAGCTGCGCCCCGGGAGGCAGATGGTACTGGTTAAAGGTCAGGTTCAGTGAGTAGGCCCCTTCAGAATATACAGCTACACGCCAAAGCTTATCACCATTGTCAAGTATTTCCCATATCCCTGAGTTACCGGGATGGATGTCAACCATGATGTTATCGCCAAATCTCCAGGGAATGTCTTTAATGGTGTCAAATATCTTATCTTCCTCGAGCAGTTTTTGGGTATCAACACTTCTCATGTTTTCCATCGGCACATCATTTTTCAGATAATCAAGTTCTAAACCAGGCGGTGTTGCCGGGATTGATATCTGCGAACTGGCAGGTTGATGTATGCCGGTGATTATAAAAATGAAGAAGATAGCAGAGAGGTAAAATCTTTTCATAAAATCGGAAATTATGTTGTGTATAGGTTTAGTTTCTGACCCCCTGTGCTGCTATTCAAGAGAATCTCTGGTTTTCTGGTAAAAGACAAAGATACCCAATTATTGTACAAAAAAAGCCGGAATAAATCCGGCTTGAAGGTTAAGGTTAAGGGATGTATTTTAGTTGGCTACAACCAGTCGTTTGCTTTGAACCACCTGGTTGTCGATTATCAGCGAATAAATGTAAATTCCGTTGCTCATTCCTGCTGTATTGATTCTTACTCTTTCATTTCCCAGGCCAAGGTTTTCAGTATGCACCAGGTTGCCCAGCAGATTTCTCACCACAATCTGTGCATTTTGCACCCCAGGGGGCAGGTCAACATTAATCATGGTAAATGCCCGGGCAGGATTGGGGCTGGCATCGCCAAGCCGCCATCTGTTGCCGGCCTCAAAACCGGATATACTGGATGCGACAGCAATATCAAAATTAATGGTAATGGTAACGGTTTCGAAACTGTTTCTGTCGTCGTAAAACTCATACATTACCTGAGAAACCCCTGCTGCATTTCCTGTGTGAAATTCAGTGTAAAAATCATCTGCTTCAGAAGTTTCTTCACTACCCAATACAATGGGGACGTCTACATCAAAAATCATTGGAGAAAAGCAGGTTCCTTTCCAGCAGAAAGTATTATTAGCACCATCTACCATATCCAGCTCATGTTTTCTTACAAATACTTCAACATTATCTTCACCTGTGTTGCTAAAATAAATCTGGACTTTGAAATAATTATCTTCGATAGCACCATTCACCATAATGGTGTCATTGGTAATATCCACATTGTTATTGTCCAGAATAACAAGCTGGGCATTGGCGTAAAAACCAAATGTGAAAAGGAAGACAAGAACAGGTATAATTTTTTTCATGGTTCAGGATTTATAAATTATCACAGATAATTTCGAGTATAGTTTTACAGCAGTGTAATTATATTACAAATATAACAAAAACCTAAGAAAGAGCCCACTTCTAAAGCTTGTTTTCGGCAATTCACTATGCCGGGCGTCGCTTTGTGTAAATTTTTATGCTTATAATTCGCTGATAATCTGATTTATATTAAATGGTATTTGCGTAAATTTGCAGATATACTGACTTTTGCAGTGGACTTTAACATTAAGCGCAAATACCAGACCAAAAACATCATCAGCTGAATTTTGATTAAACAACAGAGCTGACCGGCATGTGAAACACAAAAAACCATGTTTTGATAAGATATAGATTTATAAATATGTTTAATTTTGTATGTATTGAAATAAACCTAAGCAATTCTTAACCTAAACCAATCAGTCATGAAGAGAACACTACAATTGATTGCACTTGTATTTGTTTTTGGCGCATATGCGTCACAGGGACAAGTGCTTATATCTGAAGATTTCGGCAGCGGAACTTTTCCTCCTTCCGGATGGAGTATTTCTGCTCAGGCAGATAACTGGTCAGCCGTGGCCACTTCCAATGCCGGAGGAACGCCTCCGGAGGCAAGGCTGAACTGGAGCCCTCAATTCAATGGTCAGTCATATTTAATTTTACCGGCCATCGATTTTACCGATATAAATGAAGGGCCCATTTATGTCTCATTTAAGCATGCGCTTGATCACTATGGCAGTTCGGCACAAATCGGATTTGCTTACAGAGCAGACGGTGGAAACTGGGTAAACCTATGGGCACTCAACGCTTCTGCAAACGTACCTCCGGAAGTTAAAAGTTTTATTCTGGAAGATGGCTTTCCTTTCAACAGCAACCAGGTGGAATTTGCGCTGTTTTTCTCCGGCAACAGCTACAACATCAATTTTTGGTATATAGATGATGTGCTCATTTTCAGACCCTATGATTTTGACTTGTCGTTAAACAGCCTCCAGGTGCCGGATGTTTTTCTTGGTCAGACTCCCGTAACCGGAACAGTTGAAAATTTAGGCAATCAAATCATCGAATCCTTTGATGTAAACTGGCAAATCAATGATGGAGAGGTATTTACAGAATCCTTTACAGGCCTCTCTGTAGAGTTAACTGAAGAATTCGTTTTTGAAACAACCTCCCTGCTGGATCTCGAGCCCGGGGCATATACCCTGAATGTGAGCATCAGCAATATCAACGGCCAGTCGGAGGACGATAATCCGGACAACAATGATTTATCCAAAGATATTTTTGTGGCCCACGATTCGGTGCAAAGGGTACCCATGTTTGAACACTTCACCAGCTCTACCTGTCCTCCTTGTTATACGGTTAGTGTAACGCTTGGGCTTAACGACTTCTACAGCGATAATATTGATAATCTGGCTGTAATTAAGTACCAGATGAACTGGCCCGGAAACGGAGATCCATACTATACTCCCGAGGGAGGTGCCCGGCGAACATATTATGGTGTTACCGGGGTTCCCTCCCTTTTTGTGGATGGAAACGTGGTTCCTTTCGACTCAAACCTGGCAGGAGTGAATGCAGCATTTAACCAATCGTTGAGCAAGCCGGCTTTTGTAAAAATTGATGCAGTTAGCTCTGTGAATGGCAGTGAAGTAACGATTGATGCAGATATTATGCCGTACATATCTATTGCTAATGTGAGACTTCATGCCGTTGTTGTTGAAAAAACCACGTATGAAAATGCTACTACCAACGGTGAAACAGAATTCCATTATGTGATGATGAAGATGGTTCCCAACGCAAATGGTACAACCATTAACCTCACAGCAATGGAAGAATATACTACAAGCTTTACTGTTGATATGTCAGGCACCTTTGTGGAAGATATGAGCGATCTTGCTGTAGTTCTGTTTTTACAAAACCATGCTACTAAAGAGATTTATCAGGCTGCTTTCTCTTACCATGTAGTTCCATTTTCTGTTGATTTCGACATCGATCATAATGCTGAAGATGCGCCCATTGATGGTGAAGTGAACATTGAATTCAACATGCCAGTTACCCATGTAGATGAGACCGAAATTACCAATGAGAACGTAAGCAATCTTATTGAATATACAAAAACAACGCGCGAGGCTGTAGCCTTTACTGCTACTATCTCACAAGACAAGCAACACATTAGCATCGTTCCTGAGGAGAATCTTGATTTTAACACTGAGTATCAGGTTCAGCTTGCATCGGTTATGGCATCAGACGGAACCATCAGTGACCCGATTACCATTACTTTCACAACACGCGAATCCGCAGGTGCTCCTGTAACCACTTTCAGTATCGCCCATGGAAGTATCAATGTGCCTGTTTCACAAGCCATTGACATTGAGTTCAATCAGGCTGTAAGAATGGCCGATGGTGCTGAAATAACAAATGAGAACGTTCAGAATGTTGTTATGTACCATGAAGATGATCTGCAGGGTGCACCTGTTGCCTTTGAAGCAACCATCAATAACGAGAAAACCCTTATTACAGTTACTCCTGTCGATGATCTTGCTTCCCTGCAACTCTATGTGATTGGCGTTGACGAACTTCTGGGTATTGATAACGAACTCAGTGAACCGGTTTTTATCAGCTTCACCACCGAGGAGACGCTTTCTGCTGACTTTATAGCGGAAAATCAGCTGGTTATATACCCCAACCCTGCCGACAGCAAACTCTTTGTGGAACTTCCCGATGCCCTCAACCAGGCAACCCTGAGAATTTACAATTCGGTGGGTCAGGTTGTGTATGCCACAACAACTATGGATAGGAAAATTGCTGTGGATGTAGAAGCACTGGACGCTGGGGTTTATTTTGTTGAAATTGTTTCTGAAAACTTCAGAGCCAATAGAAAAATGATTATTTCACGATAATAGAAATACTGATTGGATAATATTGAGAAAAGGCTGTGTGACCGAACGAAACATGCCTCATTGGGTTGACACAGCCTTTTCTCTTTCCCGGAGTTGAATAATCCGTTAAATTTTAGTAACTTGAGGTTGAAATTAAATGACTCAATCTGCTTAAAGGCAGGACAACTGCAATATTTTTACGGTATGTTGCTGTCTTTTTTGCTCATCCTTTTAAAATGACCTATATGTTACGAAAAGTACTTACCCCGTTTATTCTTTTTATTGCGCTGATATTGTTTGCAGCTTCTGTAAGCGCAGAGCGAGAAAATCTTATCCGTTTTGATTATTTCTTTGGAGGTTCTGTGCATAAAACGGCAGAACCTTACACCCTTGCCGGACAGGTTGCTTTTATCGGAAGTAGCACTTTCCAGTCGGTATACCTTAACTGGCAGGTAGGTGAAGACGGAGAAGTCCATACTGCCTTCTTCGATGAAATCGGACTCAATCCCCAGATACCTTTCCGGTTCCGGGTTCCTGATAAATGGATCCCGGAACAAAGTGGTGAATACACTCTGCAATTATGGTTTTCCGGCCTCAATGGTGAGGAGCCTGATGTCCCTGCCAGCACCACCATGGAATATCAGGTTGAAGTTTACGATTACCTGGTGCCGCGAGAGCTTGCCTTACTGGAAAGTTTCTCCAGTATCAATTGCGGGAGCTGTGCCCTGGTGACCCCAATCCTCAGACAACTTATTGATAACGATCCGGAACGCTATGTTCAGATTTATTACCATCCTCTGAATTATGAGGGTAGTCCGCTTTATCAATTCAACCCTAAAGATCATGATATCCGAAATGAACTTTACGAAATTTTTTACACTCCTGTATCTGCAGTGGGAGGAATGTTCTTTGGTGGCAGTGAGTTGGTAGAAGAAGAGCTTTTTGAATTGGAGCTGGATAAATGGTCGGGTTTTGATGTGAGTGGAGAATGGTTTGTACATGAAAGTAAATTTTATTTCCAGGTTCAGGGAGATGTTTTTCTTAATCTGGATAACCCTGAAAAAGATTTGAGATTGATGATTGCTGCCTTGCAGGACAGTGTGTTTTTCGACACACCCCCCGGTTCCAATAATGAAAAAGATTTTTACAGCGTGATGCGTTTCTTTGCCCCCGATGCCAATGGCATCAGGTTAACTCCCGAACACCACGATTCCATTGATATTACCATGTCCATTCCCTGGTATCCTGAACTGGAAACCAATAGAATGACCCTCATTCTTTTTGTTCAGAATTTGCAAAACAGTGAAATTTACCAGGCAGCCTACATGGTTTACAATGAGTTTATGGACCCTGATGAACCCGATGACCCTGATGAACCCGATGACCCAACTTTTACGGAACAACATGAAAAAGAGACCTTCAGGGTTTATCCCAACCCGGCATCAGATTTGCTTATTGTTTCATCGCCGGATGGTATGTCTATTGATAAACTGGCGCTCTATGACAACACTGGCAGTATTGTAAGGAACATCCATAATGTATCAAACAGGGAAAATAAGATTGACCTTACCGGTTTACGTCCCGGATTATATATTCTAACCGTATTGTCTGATCAAAAGATCTTTACTTATAAAGTATCCGTGATACACTAATCAATAAACAAAAAAAAAGCAAGTACCATGAATCATTTCACTAAAACAATCCTCTTGTTACTCATATTTACAGGCGCTTCTCTGTATACAGTTGCCCAGGTGACAGGCTCCGGCCGCATTCCTGCCCATACCATCAAAACTCTTGAAGGACGGGATTTTCAGACCACAGCTTTTGAAAATGACGGAAAACCATATGTGGTAAGTTTCTGGGCCACCTGGTGCCGCCCCTGCCTCAAAGAGCTCAATGCCATTGCCGAAATCTATGATGAATGGCAGGACATGGGATTTAAACTCATCGCTGTAAGTACTGATGATGCCCGCACCCGTGCCAACATCCTTCCCATGGTAAACGGCCGTGGATGGGAGTTTGAATTTTATCACGATGAGAACGGTGAGTTCCGTCGGGCCATGGGGGTAAACATGGTTCCCCATACTTTTATCCTCAACGGAAAGGGAGAAATAATAGCTCAGCATACCTCCTTTTCTGATGGGATGGAGTGGGAAATGTATGACAAATTGATGGAACTGCTTAAGGAAGACGAATGATGAGGGGAAAACACCGATTACAGACAATTACATCAGGAGCTTTTTTCTTTTTGTGTTCAATGGCATTGCAAGGCCAGGAACTGCTGCCCGGAGCACGTGTGTGGGGTAATTTCCAGATGGATGCCCAATATTACCAGAATGACGCAGGAATCCGTACCGATACGGTGCCGGAAAAAATCAGGATGAACGCTTTTTTAAACCTTAATGTGGAATACCAGGGGCTAACAGTGGGTATGCGCTATGAAAGCTACCAGGGGCCTTTGCTGGGTTTCGATCCCGCCTATCAGGGCAATGGCATCCCTTACAGATTTGCATCCTACCGCCGTGAAGGGCTCGAGGTTACCGTAGGAAACTTTTATGAGCAATATGGCAATGGTTTGGTGCTGAGATCTTACGTGGAGCCTAATCTGGGGCTCGACAACTCCATTGATGGAGTAAGGCTCAATTACCAGCCGATCAATGGCATAACCCTGCGCACCCTGATAGGACAGCAGCGTTTGTTCTTCGACAAAGGGCCCGGAATTGTCAGGGGGGCAGATGCTGAATTTTTCCTCAATCAGTTGTTGGGTGGTTTTTCCGAATCCCGGTCACAGTGGACCCTGGGACTGAGCGGAGTGAGCAAATACCAGAGAGATCAGGATCCTCAGCTGAATCTGCCCGAAAATGTTGCTGCATTTGCAGGCCGTCTGAATTTTGTAAGAGGAGGATTTAACCTTAATACGGAGTATGCATACAAAATAAACGATCCCTCTGCCGACAACAACCGGATTTACCGGCATGGAGAAGCGCTTACCCTCAGCACATCCTATTCTTTCAGTGGTTTTGGTTTGTTGCTTTCGGCCAAGCGTATCGACAATATGGGTTTTCGCTCCAGCCGGAATGCACGGGGCAATGATTTGCATATCAACTACCTGCCCGCAATGACGCGCCAGCATGTGTACAGCCTTACGGGGATGTACCCCTATGCTACACAACCAACCGGTGAAGTAGGTGCTCTTGCGGAACTGACCTTCCGCATACCTCGTCAGACCATGCTGGGCGGCGCCTATGGAACTACGGTGGTAATGAATTTCAGCCTGGCCAATTCCATCGACAAGCAACCTGTCCATGACACTATCGCCATCGGGCAGAGAGGTACCGACGGGTATACTTCTGCCTTTTTTGCCATTGGAGATGAAAAATATTTCCGTGATTTCAATGTGGAAGTGAGCCGCAGGTTCTCCCGTGAACTCAGGGGGAGCTTTACTTATATGAATCTGTTTTACAACCAGAATGTAATTGAAGGCTACAGCGACAGGGAGGATGTGAGGGCGCACATTTTTGTGGCCGACATGACCTACCGACTGCCCCAGAGGCGATCGCTGCGCTGGGAATTGCAGCATCTGGCAACCCGGCAGGACAACGGAAACTGGTTCATGGCCATGGCAGAACTCAATTTTTCGCCCCAATGGTTTGTGTCTGTTGCCGACCAGTACAATTACGGCAACGACGATACAGAGCTGCGCAACCACTATTACACCGTAAGTGCCGGATATACCCGCAATGCCAACCGCATTGCCATGAGTTACGGAAGGCAGAGAGAAGGAATCATTTGTGTTGGTGGGGTATGCAGGGTGGTACCTGCTTCTTCGGGTCTCACACTTAATGTGACAAGCAGCTTTTAATGAACAGGTTACTTGTTAAAGACAAATACGGCACATCCGTCTGGATGTCAAAACAACATCAAAATTTACTGAGATGAACATTAACAGGTTTTTTTATTTTGCCATTTCGTTCGCATTTTTTTCCATCCTTTGGTCGGGGTGCGATATTGTTGAAGCACCTTATATTGTTGATCGTGACACTGAGTTGCCCGGCGATGGTGAGGTGGTCAGAAAGTTTCTGCTGGAAGAGTTTACGGGGCATCAATGCCCCAATTGTCCTCCCGGAAGCCAGGAGGCAAAAATGCTTAAGGATTTTTATGGCGACCGGCTCATCATTGTTTCTATCCATGCGGGTTGGTTTGCAAATACATCAGCCGGATATTTCAGCTACGATTTTACTACTCCTGAAGGAGAAGCGTTGAGAAGTTACTTTGGGGTTGAACAAAACCCGGTGGCATTGATAAACCGTGTGGAGTTTGAAGGCACAATGCTTTTGGGTCCAACTGCCTGGGGATCGGCATTGGCAGTACTTGCGGATTCAGAACCTGCCTTTTCCATTAACATTGAGGCAGAAAAAAGCGGAAACAGCTATGAGCTTTCTGTTGATGTAAAAGCCCTGGAAGATTTGCAACTGGAGTATTACCTGGTGGCACTGGTTATTGAGGATGGTATCATCAGCCCACAGAAAGTCAATGCTTCACCCGAGTATCCCGATGGAATAATCCTGGACTATGAACACAATCATGTGCTTCGCAGGGGAATTACCAGTATATGGGGGGATAAGCTTAATGAGCAGGGGGTAAATGCCGGAGATATTTTTCAGAGAGATTATACCTTTTCCCCGGATACTGAATGGATAACGGAAAACTGTCACATAGTGGTTTACGTAATGAGCCAAACCCTGGAGATTATGCAGGTGGAGGAGGTTTCCTTTCCCTGATATGGCCGGTTTTCAATTACTGATTCTTTCCCCGTTGCCAAACAAAGCCCTGTTAAGCATTGTTGATAAGGGAAAAATGGTACAATAAAAACAGAAAAATGAAAGTTGCATTAATAGCAGGTGCTACCGGCCTTGTGGGGTCGTTCCTGCTGAAGGAATTGCTTGAAGCGGAACATTACAGCAAAGTAACTGCTTTGGTGAGAAAACCCATGGAGATGTCCCACCCCAGGCTTGAACAGGTTGTTTTCGATTATGATAACCCGGACACATCAGTTATTAAAGCCAATGATGTGTATTGCTGCCTGGGAACTACCATTAAAAAAGCCGGTTCCAAAGAAGCTTTCCGAAAAGTGGATTATCACTATCCACTGATGCTCGGGCAGTTGGCGTACGAAAATGGTTGCAATCAGTTTGCTGTAGTTACTGCCATCGGCTCATCCGGGAAATCAAGCTTTTTTTATAACAGGGTGAAAGGAGAGGTTGAGCGCGATTTGAAAAAAATTCCCTTCCAAAGTCTCTGCATTTTCAAACCTTCATTTTTGCTGGGACCCAGGAAAGAGTCCCGGTTGGGAGAAGATACAGCGAAGGTGTTTATGAAAGCTTTGGGGTTTCTCTTTCCCAAAAACATGAAAGCTATTCATGCTTCACAGGTTGCCAAAGCCATGTTATATTATTTGTCTCAGCAAACCTCCGGTGTACATATTGTTGAATCGGGTCAAATGCAGGATTTCCCGGTTAAAAAAAATCTTACCTGATATAACCTTTCTCTTCGGATTGCGTAAAAGTTTTATAAACTGATAGTTAAGGAAAACAGCTATTCATTTTGTAAAACCGACACCGCCATGATTCATTTGTACAGGAGTATACTTCTGAAAGGCCTGATGCTGCAGCTGCTCATCATCCTTCATTTGCCGGTTACCGTATCCGGGCGCGTTAGCACGGTTGATTTTCTCGATGGTGTTTTCAAGAGCCAGATGAAAGAGCACAACATCGCCGGAGTAACATTTTCCATGTTTTCGGCAGATACACTCGATTTTACCCGCACCTGGGGGCACTCTCATGTTGAAGTGGCCCGCAAAACCGATGGAAACACAGGTTTTATGATCGGATCTGTAAGTAAATTATTTGTGTGGGTAGCAGTGATGCAATTGGTTGAACAAGACAAAATAGACCTCAACAAACCCGTAAATCAATACCTCCATGGTTTTTTGCTGCCTGAAACCATGAAGCCGGTTACCATGAAGCATATCATGACCCATACATCCGGTTTTGAAGATCGTTTCCATCTCTTCTCTAAGAGTTATGACCAGCTTCCGGAGATTGAAACCTATCTTGACGAAAATCTCCCGCTACAGATATTTGAACCCGGCACTACACCAGCCTACTCCAATTATGCTGTGGTGCTTGCTGCTTATGTTGTTGAGCAAGTATCCGGAATGTCTTTCAACGATTATGTGGAAAAACACATTTTTTTTCCCCTCGAAATGCATAATACTACATTCCGTCAGCCTGCAGCTTACAATATCCCGGAAGCCAAATCCAGGGGATATGTTTTCAGCGACGGGCGCTTTGTGAATCCCTTTGAAGAGTTTGTATTGCCTGCTCCAGCCGGTTCTGCTGTCTCCACAGCCGCCGATATGCTGAAGTTTATGAAAGCCCTGCTGATTTGCAAAGAAATTGAAGAGGGGGATAAAATCCTCAAGAATGAAACCCTTGGACAGATGATGGGGTTGTTGTATTCTGTGCATCCCATGGCCGACGGTATGGCATATGGATTTATGCGGATGAATTACCATGGAAAGGAAATATTCTGGCATGGGGGTGATACCTACCTCTTCAGCACGGCATTTGTCCTGGTACCCGAAATGCAAACCGGCATCTTTTTTTCCATCAATACCGGACAAACAGATTTTAGCTACAGGAACCAGTTTTTGCTTATAATTGACTATCTCAACGGCAACAAAAAAGAACTTACCGGCAACAAAAGAGTCAATGGTATGAATCATTATGCCGGCACTTACAAGTCCTCCCGAAGAATTGAAAGTGATTATCTGAAACTTTTTACCAGCCTGATGACGGTAAAAGTGTCCGGGGTAACAGAAGGCTTGCTGCTTAGCTTTGCAGGCGATGAACCTGAATTGTTCAGGCCCTGGGATGAGGATGTGTTTGTTTCTGATTACAAAAAACTGATTTTCAAACGTGATGAAAATGGCAAAATTGAAAAGCTCATATTTTCGCATCTTCCCATCATGGTTTTTCATAAAATATCATTCAGAGAGAATGCAAGGGTAAACCTTGTTTTGCTCCTATTGGTTTTATTAATTTGGCTAAGGAATATTTTTATACCCCTGTGGCGGTTCATAAAAGGTGATAAGCGCAGCAAGGAAATGTACCGCTGGTTTTTGCTGTTTTCCGGTATAGCTGTATGGCTTTTCACTGTCCTTTTTATAACCACTTTTTCAGGGGTGGAAAGCATTATCTTTGAGCGACCTTCCGGGTTAATACTTATTTTGATGCTGCCCATGGTATCCCTGGTTTTCTTTGTCATTGCAATGCTTTATTGGTTTCAGCGTGAAATATGGAGACGTCAACCCATATCCTCTACTTTCTGGCAATTTGCGGGTTTTCTTGTCATGGTTGTTTTTTATCTGCAGATACATTACTGGAATTTTTTCTATTTCTGGGCGTAGTTGCTTATATTTACGCCAGGGAAAAACAGCGTTTTTGTTGCTGTTGAAGATCTTTTACATAGTGTCAGCAAGAAAAAACATCATTTTTACATATGCAATGACTTCTGTTAGTTAATTCGCATCCAGGAATTAACCGGCAGGATTTTTTTATTAATAAAGATACTATGGCTGCAAGTGTTGCATTG
>SLPR01000340.1 GCA_007131895.1 Bacteroidales bacterium
TAAAAATTCTTTCAGAGCTTCTTCAATCTTGTCACTGGCATCTTCAAGGGTATAACCATCAACTTTGATACGGCCTATTGAGGGAAGTTTTATTTGTCCGTCTTCATTCACAACATAAGTTAGCATACGTGCATCACCGCCTGTGCGAAAACCATCTCCGCCTATATTTACGGGTTGCTCATCCGCACTGTTTATTCTTACATATAGTTCATCTCCCGGCCGGATACGAATATCCGCGGGTTCACCATGAAAAATCATTTGTGTATCAGACTGAACGTAGGAAATCCGCTTTACCGGTACACAGGAAACAGTAAATAAACCTGTAATGAGAAGTATAAGAAAAATGACCGGCCTGTATCCTAACATATGTTTTTGTTTTAATTATTAACTTGATTACACAAAGATAAAACTAATAACGCCATTCATAGGTATTTATTTATGCTTAACAGAATATTTGTTGTTTCTTAGCATTTTTTATATTCTACTACAACGTTGCTTTCATACAGTCTGTTCTATTTTACATAAACAGAAAACCCAACCACAAATATTCAAATTCATAAATATTCCAGCAAATGCACTATAAAGATAACCAAAAATTTGCTAAGGTTATCATATCCGAAAGCTTCGGCATACACTGCGCACTTCTCCCTAAAACCGATATATACAAAAAAACCCGGACTTTCATCCGGGTTCTCTTCATTAACTTTATGTGCTTATGGAATTAAAGAAAATAATAATATCAATTTTTCATTCTTTGTCCTTTTTCTCTTTATGTTTTTTATTCGCAATCGTTTGCGGTACTTACATAAAAAAAAACCAAAAAAACCAGACAGCGCTGGACGTTTTCATTATGACATGACAGCTGAACATTCTGAAAACGTTGGTGTAATTCAATCGTATTATAAGAACTTTTCCTCTTGTAACAAGGGTTTGCCAGATTACCCAGCGCCGCCCGGTTCATGGTTTGGAAAAAAAGGATGCAGCAAAGGTAAAAGTTTTATTGAACTTCGCAATACTAATTTTACTTTTTTTCGCCCTTTTTTCTTTTTTTCTTACTTACGGGTTGTAACATCTATCGTGTCTATATTGTTTAATGGCATTATTTATACACTTGCTTAATTCAGGAACTGCTTTCTTACCATTATAGCAGTTGACCTCCTGAAGAATCATACACTGAAATTTAGGTCAATCTTTAAATGTCAAAGCTTTCCGGAAGAACCCTCCATACAAATCATTTTTCAAAAACTTTTCAACAATTCATGCTATCTGTCTACCTTGCAACAACTTATCATACCAAAAATATTTCTTTTTAAGGCCAAAACCGTTGAATCTCTGTTTTTATACCCCTAAAATAAACTAAAATCATCTGTAAGACCAATTAAGGGTGCTAAGACAAATTATTGATTTTGGATAATTTCCTTAATATTGTAATTAGAAAAAATCAGGATCATCAATTGCAATTATGAAATTAGCATGGCATTACTAAAGAGAGTTTTTTATCCACAAAAAATAATTGCAACATTGTTTTTATAACGACATCATTTGTCATACATGACGATTACTTTAGCAACATAAAAAAACTATCCGAAACATAAAGTAAATGAGAACCAACCTCCTGAAAATAGAAAAGATTGCATCCGGCATCTCACAGCTTTTTACAGCTATGGACAAAGGATTTGCTAAAGTAGAATCTGATTTAACCCTCCTTACCAGGTTTCGTCATATTTGCTATGATGCCAATAACAAACTGGAAACGGCCCTTGAACAACTAAGAAGGTTTGAAACCATCTCTGACCCTGAATTTCTGGATAAAGAAACAGCTGAGCTAATCAATTACGAGGTAAGTGTTGAATTAATGATAATAAAGGAAATTGTCAGCAACAATATTATGATGATTACTGATTATATCAATGATTATGCTGATTTATGGAAAAAAACGTTTTCTCTTATTGCCCTGCAAAAATTCAGACATTTGCTCATCAATGAATCTAAACTTCTTAACAGAGAAATTGAACTCTTTGTTATGCAGGATTTATATAAAAAAAGGCAGGAGATTCTGAAAAAAACCGACACTGCAAAAATCAGCAACGAGAGATACTGACGATTGCCTAAAGCTCAACAAGCCCTAACGGTTAATCATGTGTAAAGGTAACCCCAGAATACCCAAAAAGACACTGAGCAAGTGAAACCGTTTAGCAGCATAGTACCACCGTTATCATTTCATCATTCTCAGCGTCCGCAAGAGGTTCTTGCCTCAATTTCTAACCAACAGAACCTGGTCAAAGAGTTTTTCTAAAGCTTTTCAATTGTCATAATAGGGTCACCCTTTTTCACTTTAGCTCCATTCTCCAGAAGGATATTTATAATCTTACATGCAAAAGGAGCCTGTATTTCGTTAAACAGTTTCATGGCTTCCAGGATACAGATGGTCTGTCCGCTTTTCACGGTGTCACCCGGTTTGACAAAGGGCTCTGAATTTTCATTAGCAGCCTTGTAGTAGGTACCCGCCATTACTGCTTTTATGGTTTCGCCGGCAACTCCCGGGGTTTCCATAATCTGGGGAGGAGCTGCGGTTCGGGGCTGCTCAACCGCGGTTTTTTCACGTGCAGCAGGAGCAGCAGGTTCAGGCAAAGATACTTTTTGAGACATCGCACTTCCGCTGCCATTTCCTGACAGCAGGGAGAGATTAAAATCTCCCTTTCTGATTACCAGCTCGCTGAGCTGTAAAGAAGAGGCTTTATCAAGAATAGAATTGATGCCTGCATAATCATCAGCATGGAGCATCTGATCGGGCGTCTGCTGATCAGTCTTTGCTTTGGGGGCATCCTTAACTGTTTTGGTATTCTTTACCTCAAGCTCCTCAATCTCTATATCAGCAGGCGATTTAGGTCTTTCTCCATCGGGTAAGGCTCTCCATTTAAAAAACTCCATGGCTATCTCGGGGAAAAGACACCAGGAAAGAATATCTTCTTCATCATGAATCAATTCGGGCTGTGAAATAGACTTGGCAGCGTTGGGAAGAACACTTTTCAGATCGTCAGCAGGACGGTGATCAATGGGCTTTTCATCACCAAGAATCTTTTTGATAAATTCGGATTTAATGGGTGCAGGAGAACGCCCGTACATTCCTTTAACATAGTTTTTTACCTCCTGGGGAACCAGTTTGTATCTCTCTCCGGAAAGTACATTCATTACAGCCTGTGTGCCAACAATCTGGCTGGTGGGCGTAACCAGCGGCGGGAAGCCCAAATCTTCCCTTACCTTTGATACTTCTTCCAGAGCCTCTTCCAGTTTATCCAGGGCATCCTGCTGTTCGAGCTGAGAGCGGAAGTTGGAAATCATCCCACCGGGAATCTGATGAATAAGAATTTCTGCATCAATGGGCGGTTCGTATCCCCTACCCTTTGAGCGCGTGGGAGTAAGACGTGCGAAATATTTGTCCACCTGCCTGATGGCGTCAATATCCAGATTGACTTCATATTCGGTTTCAGAAAAAATGGCATGCATTGTTTGAACGGGGGGTTGAGAAGAAAATCCGGCCATGGAGGCTACTGCACAGTCAATGGCCCCCGCTCCTGCTCTTACTCCATCCAGGTAGGCAGTTTCTGACATACCACTGGTGGCGTGGCAGTGAAGCTGGATAGGAATATCCATCTCTTTTCGTAATGCACTCACCAGCTCCTGCGAGCGAACAGGCGAAAGAATGCCAGCCATATCTTTAATGCAAAGGGAATCAATGCCCAGTTGCACCTGCTCTTTGGCATAATTAACGTATTTCTCAACGGTATGCACAGGACTTGTAGTATAAGAGAGAACGCCCTGGGCATGGGCTCCATGTCTTTTTACAGACTTTATGGCCGCCTCCAGGTTGCGTGTATCATTCAGGGCATCAAAAACCCTGAATATATCAATACCATTTTGGTGAGCAGTTTCAATAAAACGGTCCAGCAAATCATCAGGATAATTTTTGTATCCCACGATATTTTGACCCCTGAGAAGCATTTGCAGTGGGGTGTTTTTTGCCCTGGCTTTGATTTGCCTCAACCTTTCCCATGGGTTTTCGCGTAAAAACCTCAGGCATACGTCAAAAGTTGCACCGCCCCATACCTCCAGCGAGTAGTAGCCCACCTGATCAATCACATCGATGATATCGATTATATCTTTCGTTCTCATGCGTGTAGCCCACAGTGACTGATGACCGTCGCGCAGTGTAGTATCTGTAATTCTTAATACTTTTTTCTCCATCTATGAATTGTAAAGTGTAATTGAGTTGATGATAAAATGTGACTGTTTTTGATGAACTGTTATTCCAGATA
>SLPR01000046.1 GCA_007131895.1 Bacteroidales bacterium
TGATTGATGTAGGAACCAACCCCGACAGCAAACCTGATGTATTGTACCAATTCGGATTACTGGGTTCGGTGTATGCTGAGTTTGTATATGGCATTGAAAAACCCAAAGTAGGTCTGCTTAATATTGGTGAAGAAGAGGAAAAAGGCAACCTTCTGACGCATTCGGCTTTCAGACTGATGAAAGACACTACAGATTATAACTTTATTGGCAATGTAGAAAGCCGCGACTTGTTTACCGACAAAGCAGATGTTATCGTTTGTGACGGGTTTACCGGCAATATTGTTTTGAAGCAGGCTGAGTCTATGTACGGCCTGGTGAAGAAACGCAAAATCGAAGATGAGTTTTTTGAGCGCATGAATTATGAAAATTATGGGGGCACACCCATTCTGGGAATAAACGGTACAGTAATTATTGGCCATGGGATATCCAATGATGTCGCCACCAAGAACATGCTTTTACTCTCCAAAAATGTTTATGAAGCCAAACTGGCAGAAAAAATCAATGCAAGGTTGAGTAGCTACTCGCAATCAAAAGTATTTATTGAAAAGAACGACAGCAAAGCCTAATCTCATCTAACTACCTGGATTTTATGACAAAAATAAGGGCTGCGATAACCGCAATTCATGGCTATGTTCCCGAGGACATTCTCAGCAATGCGGAACTTGAAAAAATAGTTGACACCAATGATGAATGGATAACTACCCGCACAGGAATTAAGGAAAGACGGATTCTAAAAGGAGAAGGACAAGGGACCTCAGTAATGGGAGCAAAAGCGGTTCAGGGCCTGCTGGAAAAACGCGGAATCAAACCCGAAGAAGTGGATTTGCTCATCTGTTCTACAGTGACTCCCGACATGAAGTTTCCTGCCACAGCCAACCTTATAGCTCATAAAACAGGCATTAATAATGCCTTCAGCTTTGATACCAATGCTGCTTGTTCAGGATTTATCTACACCCTTGTTACAGCAGCACAATTTGTAGAATCTGGCAGATACAAAAAAGTAATCGTGGTGGGAGCAGACAAGATGTCTTCCATAGTAGATTATACTGACCGCCAAACGTGTGTTATATTCGGTGATGGAGCAGCAGCCGTGCTGCTGGAGCCCACTGAAGAAGAATCAGGAATAATGGACCATATTTTCCAGTCTGATGGATGTGGACATATTCACCTTCATATGAAAGCCGGTGGTTCTGCTTACCCTCCAACCCATGAAAACATTGACGCCCGTGAACATTATGTTTATCAGGAAGGGCAGGCAGTATTTAAATTTGCTGTGAAAAACATGGCAGATGTGGCTGTGGAGGTTATAGAAAGAAACAACCTGAAACCTGAAGATATTGCCTGGCTTGTACCTCACCAGGCCAACATGCGCATCATTGAAGCTGTATCCAGAAGAAGCGGCATACCCCTGGACAAAGTAATGGTGAACATCCATAAATACGGCAACACTACCAATGCCACTATCCCTCTCTGCTTATGGGAGTGGGAAAACCGCATGAAAAAAGGAGACAACATTGTGCTTGCAGCTTTTGGTGGCGGATTTACCTGGGGATCTATCTGGCTTAAATGGGCTTACGACCCAATATAGTGCTTGCAAGAAAACGCCAATTGCTGCGTTGGGCTAGTCTTCAAAACAGTCATTTACGAAAAGTAAACTCCTGTTTCTCTGCCATCGCCCGCCTTGCACTTGACTATTTCTAATCAAGCACACGCAAAGTTTATTATTTTTTTGCTGAAACAGCAACCTATTCAAACAATTTCCTGTTATTTTTATGTCGTGATTCATCACGGCTGGTCTTCTTTTGCAGATTTTTTTCAAAAGCTGCAGTAAGGTCTGTGCCTGTTTGATTGGCAATACAAATCAAAACAAAAAGCACATCGGCAAGCTCATCTGCCAGGTCGTTGTCTTTTTCACCTTCTTTAAAAGACTGCTCCCCATACCTTCGGGCCATTATTTTTGCCACTTCTCCAACCTCCTCCGTTAGCATGGCCATATTGGTAAGCTCGTTGAAATATCTAACACCTGTAGTGTTTATCCACTTATCTACGCTGCGCTGGGCTTCTTTTAATTCCATAACCAATTATTCTCTGTTTTTACTATCAATAATAATGGTAACAGGGCCGTCATTCACTAATGAAACCTGCATCATGGCCCCGAATACTCCCGTTTTTACATCTTTTCCAACACTCCGCGACAATGCTTTGGCAAATTCTTCATAGAGAGGGATGGCAATTTCGGGACGAGCAGCCCTGATATAAGAGGGTCGATTTCCTTTTCTGGTGCTGGCATGAAGGGTAAACTGGCTTATAAGCAGTATCTCGCCCCCGGCATCCTGAACAGAAAGATTCATTATCCCTTCTGCATCATCAAAAACCCTGAGACGCGAAACCTTGCCACATAACCATTCAATTTCCTCTTTGCTATCCGATTCTTCTATTCCCAAAAAGACAAGCAACCCGCTTCCTATTCCTGAATACTCTTTGTTTTCTATGTTTACTGATGCCTGGGTTACTCTTTGTATTACTATGCGCATTGCAATGAATGATTAGAATTTTAAAATGTTTTTTTTGGTGAAAGTTGAAAGCATTTGCCTGTATCCTATCGGTGGCTAACGAAAATCACTTAATCGTTTTACCTGTGTAAAACAGGAGCAGAATAAGTTACGACCTTGTATCTTCTCCGGACAAAATATTCATATAATTCAAATACCTTCCGTAGTTTATTTCACCGCTTTCTACTTTCTCCTTTACTGCACAGCCGGGCTCGTGTGCATGGGTGCAGTTGTCGAAGCGGCATTTATTAAAGAGATCGCGCATTTCGGGAAAATAATGACATAGCTCCCAGTCTTCAAAATCAACCAGACCAAATTCTTTAATCCCGGGAGTATCTACAATAAAACCTCCGTTGGTCAAAGGGAACATCTCGGCAAAGGTGGTGGTGTGCTTCCCTTTAAGATGGGCAAGGGAAATCTGTGCTGTTTTAAGCTGCAAACCAGGCTCAATAGCATTGATAAGCGTAGACTTGCCCACCCCGGAATGTCCGGAAACCAATGATGTTTTATCTTTGATCATCTCATTAAACATTTCAAGGTTGCTCTTTTTTAAGGCACTTACTTTTAAACACTCATACCCCAGAGGGCTGTATACTGAAATCAATTCCTCCAGCATCCCGAGCTCCGCATCTTCATACAGGTCAATTTTATTGAAAACAATACATGCCTTTACACTGTAGGCTTCGCAATTAACAAGGAACCGGTCAATAAAACCAGTGGATGTACGAGGCACATACAAAGTAGCAATAAGAACTGCCTGGTCAAGATTGGCAGCTATCACCTGGCTTTTTCTGCTCAGGTTGGTGGACTTCCTGATAATATGGTTTTTGCGTTCCAGTATCTGGCTGATAATTCCCGTTTGCTGATCTTTTTCCAGTCCAAAGATTACCTTATCACCAACGGCAACAGGATTGGTGGCACGTGAACCTTCCATTTTAAATTTGCCCCTGAGCCGGCAGTCCAGGACCTGGCCCTGTTCATCCAGCACCTTGTACCAGCTTCCGGTTGATTTTATTACTGTTCCTTTCAAAGTAGTTATTGGGTTATTGAGTTAGTGGGTTATTGGGTTGTTGAACTAAACTTCACTGACGCTCAACGAATCCGTTAAGACTTACCTTCATTTTCAACAAAAAATAAAATTAGACAAAATCTACAGAACTTCTACCTCTTGCGGAGTATTTTTACCACGTGAGTCATGATTTTTTACTAACTTCAAAAAAATGTAATGACCAGGGGATAAGATATGAATGGAAAGGTTTTTTTATCTTTGTCAGGTTTTTTTTCAGACAGCCCACAGGTATAGCTCAATTCAGTCTTATTCCTGTATTACAAAACAATCAACAATGACAAGAACTATCAATTGGGGAATCATAGGGTGTGGAAATGTGACAGAGCAAAAAAGCGGACCTGCATTTGGCAAAATCAAAGGCTCAAAGCTGATTGCCGTAATGCGTCGCGACAGAGAAAAGGCAATGGATTATGCACTTCGGCATAAAGTGCCACGCTTTTATGACAGCGCAGAACAATTGATACAAGACCCCGAGGTAAACGCAGTATATGTTGCCACGCCGCCTGGCTCTCATGCAGAATACGCTGTAGGTGCCATGAAGGCAGGGAAAGCTGTTTATGTAGAAAAACCTATGGCTATCAACCATGCCCAGTGTCTTGAGATGGTAAAAGTATCAGAAGACACAGGGACTCCTCTTTTTGTGGCATACTACAGAAGAAGATTGCCGGGATTTTTAAAAATCAAA
>SLPR01000149.1 GCA_007131895.1 Bacteroidales bacterium
GACAAAGGGATTTTTTTTTTTTTTTAGAAACCTGTTCTCGCAAATCTTCCGACAAAAGCAGGGATAAGCAAGGTTATTAACCAAAATAATAATTTCCATGTGGTGTGGGTAAACGAATTTATTCCCGCGCAGCCTAAAAAACTAAAAGAAATCAGGGGACTTGTAATAGCAGACTATCAGAACTATCTGGAAAAAAACTGGGTAAAAGAACTTAGGGGAAAATACGAGTTTACCATCAACCCTGAAGCACTTAATTACCTGAAAAAGCAATAACATTTATCTGTTACAGTGTTAGAAATCCCATATTGGGAACAATCCATATTCGAATGCACAAAAATATAGTATTACTGATCATTTTCACTGTAGCTCTCTCATCCTGCAGTTTATTTGATGGCAGGAGAGGAGATGAACGGGTGGCAAGGGTAAATAACAAATACCTTTACAGGTCAGACATTGCTGACCTGATGGCCCCGGGTGCCAATCCGGCAGACAGTGCCATTATTGTTAAAAGGTATATTGATAATTGGATCCGACAACAGATCTATCTGCAGGAAGCAGAAAGCAATATGAGACGGGAGTTGTTTAATTTTGATCGCAAAATCGAAGACTATCGCCGCTCACTTGTTATTTTTACTTATGAAAATGAACTTATTGCTCAAAAACTTGACACTGTTATTACCGAAGAAACAATGCTGGAGTATTACGAGAACCATCAGGACGAATTCAGGTTACGCGATAATATTGTAAAATTGAATTTCGTAAAGTTGCCTGTTGATGCTCCGGACATCAACCTTGTAAGAAGGTTAATACGGTCGGAAGATCCCGAAGATTTGGAACAACTTGAGGAGTATTGCCTGAATCATGCTGCAGGTTATTTCCTTGACCAGGAATCATGGTTTATCTTTACTGATATTCTCAGGGAGGTTCCACTGAATCCAACCAATCATGAAGCCTTTCTGCGAAATAACACATTTGTCGAACGCAATGACCAATACTACCGTTACTTCCTTTATCTCAGAGACTATAAACTTGAAGGAAGTCCATCTCCTCTTACATTCCAGGCTGAGAATATTAAAGCCATTATTCTGAACCATCGCAAGCAGGAACTTGTTAATGAATTCAGACAACGAATTTACCTGGATGCAGTTAAAAACGATGCATTCGAAATTTATTAATTTGCCAAAATCAAAAACCATAATACCCATTCTATGAATAACAGTAAAAAGATATTTCTCAGCATAACCCTGTTTTTAATGCTCTCCGCTGTATCGATGGCCCAGGATCGTGTAATTATCGATCAGGTTGTAGCAGTAGTGGGCAATAGTGCAATATTAAGGTCTGACCTGCATAACCAGCAAAGACAACTGGAATCCCAGGGGATTACTCTCGGAAGTAATCCTTTGTGCGAACTTTTGGATGAAATGTTGTATCAAAAACTATTGTTTAACCAGGCTGTAATCGACAGTGTTGAAATTTCAGATCATCAGGTTGAGCAGGTTTTGGAGCGCAGGCTCAGGTTCTTCATCCACCAAATCGGTTCCCGGGAACAACTAGAGGCGTATTATGGTAAATCCCTCGAGGAACTCAAAGATGAATTCAGGCCTTTAATCCGGGAGCAGGAGTTGAGCCAAATGATGGAATCCCGAATTACACGAAATGTGAGAATCACACCCAGTGAAGTCAGAAGATTCTTCAATAACATCCCTCCCGACAGTATTCCCATCGTTGACAGTGAAATGGAACTGGCACAAATTGTTATTAAACCTGAGGTAGATCCCGAAGAGATTGCTGATACCCGCAATCGCCTTGATGAAATAAGGGAACGAATTGTCAAAGGGGAAAGTTTTTCTACCATGGCAATTCTTTACTCTGAAGACCCGGGCTCTGCAAGAAGAGGCGGAGAGTTGGGCTTTTACGGAAGAGGAGAACTATACAGCGAGTTTGAAGCTACAGCATTTGGTTTGCGCCCGGGTGAAATATCCGAAATTATTGAAACGCAAGCCGGATTTCATATTATTCAGATGATTGAACGTCGGGGTGAGCAAATCAATGTAAGGCATATTCTGATGCAGCCCAAATTATCTCCCATGCAGCTGGCGCAGGCCCGAAACCGTTTGGACAGCATCAGGACAGCCATTATCAATGATGAAATTAC
Source organism: Bacteroidales bacterium (assembly GCA_007131895.1). Classification (GTDB taxonomy): domain Bacteria; phylum Bacteroidota; class Bacteroidia; order Bacteroidales; family UBA7960; genus SKVR01. The sequence goes on from SLPR01000149.1 coordinate 2,156, forward strand.
ATTTGCTGAAGCTGCAAGAAAGTTTTCTGATGACCCCGGTAAAGTGAGTGGTGGCACAATGATAAATCCATACACCAATACTGCCAGATTTAAGAACGATGAAATTGAATCTAACCTTTTCTTTGCTGTGGACAATCTTGAACCAGGGCAAATAACCACTCCCCAGCCAATGATGACTGAAGAAGGTCGACAGGCTTTCAGAATCGTAAAACTCGTACATCGCATTGAGGCACATCCTGCAACACTCGACGGTGACTATGATTACATTCAGCAACTTGCCCTGAATCAAAAAAAGGTAAAAGTTGTCAGAGATTGGGTTAACTCCAAAATAGAGACAACCTATATAATCATCAACGAAGAATTCCGAGGGTGTGATTTTTCCTCCCCATGGATGAAAAACATGAGTGCTGCACACTAAATCTTTTTGACTTTTCAACTGATAAAAAGGACTATGAATTATAAATCTGATGTTGAAGCCCTCGATGCTTTTGCTGAAAAATATGCCAAACTGAGAAAAGAAATAGCAAAAGTTATTGTAGGGCAGGATGAAGTAATTAATAAAGTGCTGATTTCGATTTTTAGCAGAGGACATTGTTTGCTGGTAGGAGTCCCCGGATTGGCAAAAACATTGCTTGTTAATACCATAGCGCTTACGCTGGGTTTAAAGTACAGCAGAATACAGTTTACACCCGATTTGATGCCCTCCGACATTATTGGAACAGAAATTCTTGATGAGGCCAGAAACTTCAGGTTTATCAAAGGGCCTGTTTTTGCCAATATAATCCTGGCAGATGAAATCAACAGGACACCCCCAAAAACGCAATCTGCTCTTCTGGAAGCAATGCAGGAAAAATCTGTTACTGCCGCAGGGGTATCCTATAAATTAGATAACCCGTTTTTTGTATTGGCCACGCAAAACCCAATTGAACAGGAAGGTACCTATCCTTTGCCTGAGGCCCAGCTCGACAGATTTATGTTCAATGTCTGGCTTGACTATCCCAGCTATGAGGAAGAAATAATGGTGGTGAAGAATACAACTGTTGATTTACAGCATAATCTCGATGTAATTCTTACAGCTGAGGATATTATTTATTTCCAGAAACTTATAAGGAAGATTCCTGTGCCTGATAATGTTATAGAATATGCTGTCTCTCTTGCTTCAAAGACAAGGCCCGGGTCTCCCCTGGCAAATGACTTTACCAGGGAGTATATTCACTGGGGAGCTGGCCCAAGAGCTTCTCAATACCTTATAATAGGTGCCAAATGTCATGCAGCAGTAAATGGTAAGTATTCTCCGGATATTGAAGACGTCAATGCCATTGCAGAATCCATCCTCAGGCATCGTGTGGTAAGAAATTACAAAGCAGAAGCCGAAGGTGTTACCATAGAGTCTATTGTAAGCAGGCTGGCCGAATAGCTTCCAGGGAACATACTAATTGCTTGTTAATGTAAGAATAATCTGGAATAAAAGGGTTTACCTGTAAAAACATGGATTTGCTGAAAAAAATCAAAATAAAACATCGTAATTAGAAAATAATTTTTTATCTTTAATGCCCTTTTGCTCTTTTTTTGCTGTCCGAAATTATTTTGTATTCTTTTACCCGCTTACTGTTTTGAAAATCAGGGAGAAGTAGAATTAACGGGAAAATAGCAGAAAAAAAACCTTGCAGAATACAAAAAACTCCTTACCTTTGCAGTCCGCAAATGAGAGGGATAAGAGAAAGAGCGAATGATTAAAAAAGCGGAAAAAGTTACTTGACATGATGCAAAGAAAGAACAGCTGACAAAGGTGGTTTTGTTTTGAGAAAGACGCTCAGGCCTCCCGGTAGTCACATAAAAATGTGACAATCAGCTTTTTAGAATTAAATAATATTTTTTTCAAAAAAAGCTTCTCAGATTAAAAATAGTTTTTACCTTTGCAGTCCCAAAAGAAAAGATATTCTCTCCATGGAGAGGAATAAAAAATAAGCGAACAAAAAGTTCATTGAAAGTATTGATATCAACCAAGAAAAAGCAAGCGAGTACCCGTTCAATTTTCCTTCGGGAGACGAGAACGAAAAAATAAGCCAGGGACTCAGACAGATATTTTCCTTTAGAGATAAAGGGATAACAAACTTTCACAACGGAGAGTTTGATCCTGGCTCAGGA
>SLPR01000308.1 GCA_007131895.1 Bacteroidales bacterium
GTGGTACTGCACCTTATCAATTATTTAACGGTGAGGCTTTTGCCGGTGACCTGACAGATGGACAAATTACCCTTAATGTTCCTGCCGGAGAATACAACTGGACCGTAGTGGATGCCAATGGCTGCACAGATGTTGTTGAATTTGAAATGGTTCAACCCGAACTGCTGGTAGCTTCTTATGAAAAAGATGAAATCCTATGCTTTGGTGAAGAAGCCGATGTAACTGTTTTTGCAGTTGGTGGTACTGCACCTTACCAGTTGTTTAACGGCGAAGTTTTTGCCGGTGACCTGGTGGATGGTGAAATTACACTTTCTGTAGGTGAGGGTTCTTACAACTGGACTGTAAGAGATGCCAATGGATGTGAAGATGTTGTTGAATTCGAAATGATTCAACCCGAACTGCTGGAAGCTTCTTATGAAGCTACAGAAATCTTCTGCAACGGAGATCTTTCTACTGTAACTGTATTTGCCTTTGGCGGCACTGATCCTTACACATTATTTGATGGTGAGGTAGAAGCTGGCGAACTGGTTGACGGAGAGTTTTCTCTTGACGTTCCTGCCGGTGTTTACAACTGGACTGTGGTGGATGCCAATGGTTGCTCTGTAGATCTGGAAGAAATCATCATTACCGAACCCCCATTGCTGGTTGCTGAACTGGTTTCTACCGAAGATGCAAGCTGCTTTGGCGCTGAAGATGGTGAAGCTGTTATTTCTGTAGCAGGTGGTACTCCTGAATATACTTTCAGTATGGACGGTGCATTTGCTGACGGATTCTATACCATTAGTGGTCTTGCTGCGGGCACCTATACTGTAACTATTACTGACTCGAAAAACTGCGGACCGGAAGAAGTAACCTTCACCATTGATGAACCTGCTGAGCTGGTTATTGAAAATGTTGAAGTAACTGTTCCTGACTGTGCTCCTGACAATTTCCCCGGATGTGAGACTCCATGGGCTGTTTCTGTAATAGAAGAAATGACCATTGTAGGTTTCGCAACTTACGGCGATGGCCAGGTAAATGATAACAGACGCGTTCTTGCAAACGTTTTGGGCATGCCAGATTATAGCAACTCTCCTCCCATTACTTATGTAAGCCTTGGATTTGGCGGACAGATTGTACTGGAAGCGGGTTGTGAAATCGTAAACGGAGAAGGAGACGACTTTGAAGTGGTTGAAACCTCCTATGGACAATCTAACTGCGCCAACTATCCTGAAAAAGCTGATGTATGGGTGGCTCAAACCCTTGATGGACCCTGGTCTTATCTTGGTGAAACCTGCCTTAGCGGTTCATTCGACCTTTCCAACGGTGTGGATGAAAATGGTGCATCTTTCGTTCTTGACTGGGCACGCTACGTGAAGATCATTGACGTAAGCGATCCTGCTGACTTTAGTAACGGTGACGGATTTGACGTTAACGGTATCTATATTTTCAATACTCCCACTGCACCTGTTGCTGCAGAGTTAGATATTACTATTTCTCCTGAAGGAATCAACCCTGTATTCACTATCGTAGACTCTGAAGGAAACGTAGTAGTCGAAATTACAGAAAGTGGTACTTATACCATTTCTTTCACCTACAATGATTGCGAATCTAATGATTATACCTTTGAAGTTGTATTCCCCGAACCTATCGTGGCCAGTGCAGCAGTTACTGACGCAAGCTGTTTCGAAGGAACTGACGGTTCTGCAGAAATCAGCATCATAGGTGGCACTGCTCCTTACACCATCATTTTTGACGGTGAAGAAGTTGATGGAAACATCATTGCCGGATTAGCTGCAGGTTCTTATGACGCTGTTATTTTAGATGCCAAAGGTTGTGTTGAAATGATAACATTTGTTGTGGAAGAACCCACTCAACTGGTTGTTGAACAAACTAACGGCGAAATCCTTTGCTTCGAAGGCACTACTTTTGTAAGCCTTGACATCCAGGGTGGTACCGCTCCTTATGTATTGACTGACGACAACAGTGACTTTGAACTCGCTGTAGACGAAGCCGGCCTGCTTGAACTTGGTGAGTTTTTTGCTTACGGACCGTACAACTGGACTGTAACTGATGCTAACGGATGCTACGTTGCTGTAGAATTCTTCCTGGTGCAGCCTGAAGAGCTTGTAGCCGAAGAGTCTTACGAAGCGATTACCTGCTTTGGAGGAACTACAGATGTAACAGTAACTGCTACAGGCGGTACAGGACTTTACAGCCTTTACAATGGAGTTGTTTCTGAAGAAACCTTTGTTGCTGAATTTGCTGATTTCACAGTAGTTAATAACCTCGGTGCTGATAATTACAACTGGATTGTGGTTGATGCCAACGGATGTGAAACTCCTGTTGCATTCGAAATTGAGCAACCTGAAGAGTTTACTGCTGATTATGAACTTGACCCTGAGCAAATCCTTTGCCACAATGGCCTGACTGACGTTACCGTTACAGGTATGGGCGGAACAGAACCTTACTCCCTGAACTTAGGTGATGGCAACGTAATTGAATTTTACGGTGGTTCATATACCGTTAATGAAGTTGTTCCTGGTGTTCAATACAATTGGACAGTAACTGACTTCTACGGATGTGTTGAGGTAGAATTTGAATTCACAATTAGTAATCCTGATCCGATTGTTGTAGTTTCTGTTGAAACTGAAGACATTCCTTGCCACGGCGAAGACAATGGTTTCATCAACATCGTTGCTGAAGGTGGCACCGGAGCTCTTACTTACGCACTTAACGGTGGCGATGCTCAAGACAATGGTCTTTTCGAAAACCTCACTGCAGGTGACTACGAGATTACTATTACTGATGCCAAAGGTTGTTTCTATGTTGCATTCGTAAACCTTAGTGAACCAGACGTGCTTCACGTTGAACTTACCCTTACTAACGTAACTGAAGAAGGTTTGAACGATGGCACTATCACCGGTATGATTTCCGGTGGTGTTGGACCTTACAATGTATGTCTGTTTACTTATTGCGAAATCAATGATGAAGAAGCCAACGAAGACTTTAACAAGTCTCAGGGATTCATGCACTTCGGCTTAGAGCCCGGAACCTACATGGTTGTAGTTACTGACCAGAATGGTTGTGAATGGATGGAATGTGTTGACATTTTAGTAGAAGCAACTGACGATGAAAAAGATGAAGATCCATTGTCAGACGGAAACTTCATGGCAACCAACGCTAAGGTTAGTGTTTATCCTAACCCCTTCACTACCCAGGCAACCATTGAGTTTACCCTTACCGAAAATTCTGAAGTTACGCTGGAAATTTACAACCTTGTAGGTGAAAGAGTAGCTGTAATTTACAACGGTCATGTTAATGCTTTTGAAAGCCACAAACATACTTTCAATGCAGAAGCACTGCCCAACGGTATTTACATCTACAGACTTACTGCAGGTGAGAATGTTTACCACGACAGAGTTATTCTAACCAGGTAATCAATCCTGATATCAAAAAAAAAAGCCATCCTCCGGGGTGGCTTTTTTTTTGCTTTTTATCTCTCAAAAATTGAAGGAGATAAATTTAAGAATACAAGGAAAATTCAGGCGAGCAGCTCCTTTACAATAGCTGATACAAGTTTATTGTCAGCTTTTCCTGCCAGTTCTTTGGTAGCTGCACCCATTACTTTGCCCATATCTTTCATATCACTGGCACCCAATTGCTCAATCAACCCTTTTACCACCTGCCTGATGTCATCTTCCGACAATTGCTCCGGCAGATAGCCACTGATAACTTTTGACTGTGCCTCTTCCACTTCGGCCAGATCTTTCCTGTTTTGCTGCACATAAAGCTCTGCTGCTTCTTTTCTTTGCTTTACCAGTCTCTTGAGGATTTTTATCTCAGCCTCCTCATCAATGATGCTTCCCCCACCTTTCTCTGTCCTTTGCACCAGCAATGCATTTTTTACCGCTCTCAATGCTTCAAGTTTTTCTTTCTCTCTGGCGAGCATAGCCTTTTTAATGTCCTGGTCAATTCTTTCAAGTAAATTCATAATTCCTGATTTTAGATTTATCACAAAAATAATAAAACATAACAATGGTTTGAAATTAAAGTTGAAACGCAGAATCGGAAAGTCATACTACTTAAAAAGACTAAACCATACACCCATATTTTCCCGACCCCTTTTATTATCCTGTTTTTTACTTGCCCAAACCTTATTTAATTCCATTAAAACAACATTAATTATCCATGAGCAATAGATTATGCCAATTTTTTTTATAACTTTAACTAATCCTTATTAGCTATAATAACAGTAATTGTTTTGAACAAGAATAAGCAACAGCAGAAAGAACTGCAACGAAAAGAGCA
>SLPR01000041.1 GCA_007131895.1 Bacteroidales bacterium
AAATTCGACATCAAAAAGTAACTGCATCCTTAATAAAATACTACAATGCGCATAAAAAGAATTGCTCCCGAACCCACGCAAGAAGCTGAAGAATTGTATGTGGATCTTGCCCTGATGGACCCCATCATTGAAAAGTACAAAAACAGGAAAGGAAACCTGATCCCCCTCTTACAGGCAACCCAGGAGATTTTCGGGTTTATTCCCCGTGATGCATTTCTGAAACTGAACCATGAGGTGGGTCTTGAACTCAACGAAATGTATGGTGTGGCCACCTTTTATGCCCAGTTTCGTCTCAGCCCTGCCGGAAAGCACATCATTAAAATGTGTCATGGCACTGCCTGCCACGTGCAGAGTGTGACGGCCATTACTGACGAGGTGCTTGATTTCCTGGAAATCAAAGATGGGGAAACCACCGCTGACGGAATCTTTACCCTTGAAACTGTTGCCTGCCTGGGCTGCTGTTCATTGGCACCTGTTATGATGATTGGTGAAGAAACCTACGGAAAACTCAACCCCAGACAGGCACTGAAAATTGTGAAGGAGATCAAAAGAAGCGAAGTGGAAAGTGAGGATTTAAGTCTTTAAAAAAAACAACCCTATCATGAGCAAAACAACAGTAATTGTAGGTCTTGGAAGTTGCGGACTGGCAGCAGGTGCCGGAAAAACTTTTGATGAGTTTCACCGCATCAAACTCACCGACAAACTTGACTTCGACATAAAGAAAACCAGCTGCATCGGCATGTGTTTCCGCGAACCCCTGGTAGAAATCATTGACGATACCGGCAAATATCTCTACGGAAACGTTGAGGCCAACCGGGTGGATGAAATCATCGAAAAGCATATCAAGAACTTCTCTCCCATCCCCGAATATATTATCGAATCGGAACATCACAAATCAGAAGATGCCTCTTTCTTTGATGGCCAGGTAAAAATCACCCTGCGCAATTGCGGGCATATTGACCCCGAAAACCTGGAAGAATATGAAGCCCGGGATGGCTACAAAGCCATGCGAAAAATTTCCGGCGAAAATCTGCACCCGGACAAAGTGATTCAGACCGTTCTGGAAAGTGGTATGCGGGGACGTGGTGGCGGCGGGTTCCCTACCGGGATGAAATGGAAGTTTGCCCGCAACAACGCCGCAGCACAGAAATATGTTATCTGCAATGCCGACGAAGGCGACCCGGGAGCTTTCATGGATCGCTCTATCCTGGAAGGTGACCCCCATAGTGTGCTGGAAGGAATGATTATTTGCGCCCTGGCCATAGGAGCCTCCGAAGGGTACATCTATTGCCGTGCCGAATATCCGCTCGCCATCAAACGCCTCAACATTGCCATCAGACAAGCCAGAGAGAAAGGTTACCTGGGAAAAAATATTTTTGACATCCCCAATTTTAATTTCGACATCCAGATCAAAGAAGGTGCCGGGGCTTTTGTTTGTGGAGAAGAAACCGCACTGATTGCCTCTATCGAGGGAGAACGGGGCATGCCACGCCGCAGACCTCCCTTCCCCGCCGAAAGCGGGCTATGGAAAAGCCCTACCAATATCAACAATGTGGAAACCTTTGCCAATATTCCCTGGATCATTTATCACGGTGCCGAAGCTTACGCCCAATACGGAACAGAAAAAAGCAAGGGAACCAAGGTTTTTGCCCTTACGGGGAAAATCAAACATGGTGGATTGGTGGAAGTACCCATGGGAATCACCATCAAAGATATCATTTACAAACTGGGAGGTGGTATTACCGGCGGGAAGAAATTCAAGGCAGTACAGCTGGGCGGCCCTTCGGGAGGATGTATTCCCGAATACCTTTCCCACACCATCGTGGACTACGACAGTGTAAATGCTACCGGTGCCATCATGGGCTCAGGAGGTATGGTGGTGATGGATGAAACCACATGTGTAGTGGATGTGGCAAAATTCTTCCTGGATTTTACCCAGAAAGAGTCCTGTGGCAAATGTACCTTCTGTCGTATCGGTACCCGTCGCATGCTTGAAATTCTCACCCGCATAACTGAGGGCGAAGGCAAGGATGGAGACATTGAAATGCTGCTCGAACTGGCAGAAACCATCAAGGACAGTTCCCTGTGCGGGCTGGGACAAACAGCGCCCAACCCGGTTCTTACTACCATCAAATATTTCCGTGACGAATATGAAGCCCATATCCGCGACAAAAAATGCCCGGCATTGAGTTGCAAAAAGGTGCTCACCTACGAAGTCATTGAAGAAAACTGTACAGGTTGTATGGCCTGCACCAAAGGTTGTCCGGTGGATGCCATTGAAGGAGGAAAGAAGGAAGTTCATAATATCCTGCAGGATGTTTGCATAAAATGCGGAGTTTGCTACACCAAATGTAAGTTCCACGCCATCAGGCTCTCCTGAAAGGCCTAACAAGTAAGTTTCTCAGTAAAAAGTAAAACCATCATTGCAGCATACAAAAAGCACATACAATGAGTAAACTCAATATAATCATCAACAGAAAAATAGTTCAGGGCCTGCGGGGAGAATCCATCCTGGAAATGTCGCGCCGATTAGGAATTGAAATACCGACCCTTTGCCACGACCCCCGGCTTGAACCCTATTCATCCTGCTATCTTTGTGTAGTGGAAATAGATGGAATGCGGGGCTTGCAGCCGGCTTGCTCCACCAAAATTACGGAAGGGATGCGCATAGAAACCGAAAGTGAAAGGGTCGTAAAATCGCGCAAATTTGCCCTGGAACTGATGGCAAGCAATCATTATGCTGACTGTGTAGCCCCCTGTAAGGAAACGTGCCCGGCAGGAGTAGATGTACAGGGTTACATTGCCCTGATCAACCAGGGGAAACACCGGGAAGCCACCGGGCTCATTAAAAAGACCAATCCCCTGCCTGCCATATGTGGCCGCGTTTGTGTAAGGCCCTGTGAGGTGGCCTGCCGACGCAACCTGGTAGAAGGTGTGGGTGTAGGCATCGATTACCTGAAACGCTACACCTCCGACATTGACATGGAAGCAGAGGATCGCTTTATGCCTGAAGTAAAACCTGCCACCGGAAAGAAAATCGCCGTTATTGGTGCAGGCCCGGGAGGTCTCTCGGCAGCTTACTTCCTTGCCTGCGAAGGCCATCATGCAGAAATTTTCGAGGCCAGTCCTCATGCCGGCGGAATGCTGCGCTATGGCATCCCCCCCTACCGTTTGCCCAATGAAGTCATCGAGAAAGAGATAGAAGGCATCACTGCATTGGGGGTGAAAATTCATTACAACCAGAAACTGGGAGACAATCTTTCCTACAAAGATTTGAAAAAGAACTTCGACGCCGTTATTCTGGGCATAGGTTCTCAGAACGGAACAGGCATAGGATGCGAAAATGATGATGCCGGGAATATTTTCTCCGGAATTGACTTTTTGCGCAACATGGAGATGACGGGCCAGAAGTACGATTTTACCGGCAAGAAAGTAGCAGTAATCGGAGGTGGAAACACCGCCATGGACTGCTGCCGCACGGCCATGCGTTGCGGTTCCACTGACGTAACAGTGCTGTACCGGCGCACCGAAAAGGAAATGCCCGCCAACCCCATTGAAATTCATGAGTCAAAGCTGGAGGGGATAAAGTACTCCTTCCTGACCGCTCCGGCCAAAGTCAACAAAGATGAAAAGGGCAACCTGAAATCGCTCACCTGCTTTCGCATGGAGCTGGGCGAACCCGATGCATCCGGGAGAAGACGTCCGGTGAAAATAGCAGGTTCAGAATTCGATATTGAACTGGATTACATCCTGGCAGCCATTGGCCAGAAAACGAATGTGAACTTTATTGACGATATCAATGAACATGCAGGCAAAGAGCTGGTATTGAACAAATGGGGAGATATTCATACCGATGAAAAGACCTTACAAACCACTATAGACAATGTGTTTGCCTGCGGCGACGGTGTAACCGGCCCCGCCACACTCATCGAGGCTATAGCCCAGGGAAGACTGGCAGCCCAAAGCTGCAACAAATTCCTTCATGGTTTGGAAATTACCCCACCTGACTTTGAATTCATCAGCCGAAAGGACAACTTCCTGGAGCAGAAAGCCGGTGATTATGAAGCTTTCTTCGAAAAACAGATCCGTCAGGAGATGCCCACCATGGAACCCGACACCCGCCATAACTTTAATGAGGTAGAACTGGGCTACACACCCGAGCAGGCCCTTGCCGAAACCCATCGTTGCCTGGAGTGCGGTTGCTCCGAATACTACACCTGTGATCTGAAAAAATACTCCACCCAATACCAGGCTGAGCAAAAACGTTTCGGCGGGAGTTAC
>SLPR01000060.1 GCA_007131895.1 Bacteroidales bacterium
CATAGCTGTTTTCCAGCAAAGTTTTGAACCTTTGCTCGTTTTCCTGCACCCGTTGTTCGATAATGCGCTGTCGGGTAATATCCCTGATAAAAGCGCCAATGCCTATCTGGCTATTGTTGTAATAAACAGGGAACTTGCGTGTTTCGAATATGATTCCATCATTTTCTCTTTCGTAAATAACAGGCTTATTCTCTTTGATTACTTTCATGTCCATTTCCTGCTCCTCCCGGGCAATGGATTCCGGGGCAATTTCATGATCTGTTTTTCCGATCATTTGTGCAGGTTTCTGCTGGTAGAAATCAGCAAAAGCTTTATTTACCATAAGGTAGCAGAGGTTTTGATCCTTTAGAATGGCAAAATCAGAAGTGCCATCAATAAAACTTAAAAACTGTTTCTGATTTTCTTCCAGATTCTCTTTCAGATTTACGGTTTGTTGCAGTGTCTGTCTCACTTCCTCTTCACTAGATCGAAGCTCTTCGTTCATAGACTGTTCATTTTTGAGCATTTGTGCAATTTCGTATTCCTGCTTTTTCCTTTGAGTAATGTCCTGCAAATTGATTATGTAATACTGCAGCTTATCCCGATGGTTCTTTACGGCAGTAATGTCAATCATAACAGGGAAAAGGGAATTATCGCGACGCTCATGAACAGACTCAAGTACATATTGTTCCATCCGGTCTGCTTTGTCAAAAACTTCAATGATATCATCAGGGGTGTCCGGAGAGCGCAGGTCTGAAATTGTTTTTCCCTGCAACTCTTCCGGCTGATATCCGTGGATTCTTGCAAATACAGGGTTCATAAGCTCGATCTTCTTGCTTTGATGGTTTACTACACATACCCCCATTAAGGTGTTTCTGAATATTTCCTCCCATCTGAGCAAAGAAAACTCAGTGTCTTTTCTTTGCTGAATATTGCTGATTGATCCAATATGACGGCAGATCTCGTTGTTTTTATCTCTTTGAGCAAAGGTTTTGACTTCAGTCCAGAAGTAAGTACCATTTTTTCTTTTTAACCTCATCTCCAGGTTGTAAGAGTCTTTAACTCCCTGATGAAGCAAATCCATCTGGTGGTTAAAAATATTCAGGTCCTCAGGGTGAACCGTAAGGTGCATAGTCCTTGTATTAAAGGGCTCTTCATGGAGTTCATAACCCAGCATTTCTTTTAGATTGTCCGACAAGTATACTTCATCTTTTTTCAGGTCCCAGTCCCAGATTCCGTCTTTTGTTGCCCGGGTGGCTAAAGCATAACGCTCTTCGCTCAGGCGTATTTGTTCTGTTGCATTTTTCTTGTCTGTTATATCAATAATAGTTTCAATAATGCCATGCTTTTTGGTTCGGCTGTTATACAAAACAGACTTATAAAATATTACATCGCGAATATTATTCTCCTTTCCAATAATCTTACCTTCATAAGTTGTCGGCCTTTGGTTTTGCAGTATTTCCTCGTTTATAGCTTTATGCAAATCTGTCTGACCAGGAATGTACAGGGATTGAAATTCTGCTCTGGTGTTGGGGTCTCTGTTTATTCCTGTTAGTTTTTCGAATGCCTGATTGCTACCTTCAATATGTTTATTGTCAAAAGAGTAAAATACCGGGTTGGGAAGCGCATTGATAAGGGTTTGCTGAAAAGCCAGCTCATTTTTAAGCAGTTTCCGGATATTTCTGCTATGAACCATGTAAACAACATAAATAACTGCAAAAATTATCATCGCCATTAAAAAGCCGAGAAGAATATTTTTGTTTTTGCTATAAAAGCTCTCGGGAATGTTAACAAGGATATTGTTTTCCGGCAGGTTGCCGGGGTTTAATCCAAATGCTTTTAGCTGCTGATGGTCAAAATAAAAGCTGTTGGTTACAGATTCTTCAACAGGGATGTTCTCTACTGGTTCGCCGTGAAGAATTCTTACAGTAATCTCTGCAGCTTTTTGTCCCTGGGTATATCCGTTAACAAGTTTTCCTCCCAGAACACCATTGTTGAGCATAAAATGCCAGAAACCAAAAACCGGAACCTTGCTTGCTGATGTTATATACCGGGTGGCCTTTTCAACTTCAATGAGCTGGCTGTCTTTTTGGTGAAGGTAAGGCCATAGCATCACCAGGCTCTCCGCCGGAATGTCATTCAGCAAAACGGAAAGGTCAGAAAGTTTATTTTTATGTATATAATTAAAACGAATACCCGGAAAGAGATTCTCATACTTCTCCCGGAATATAGCGGTGAGATCCTGTGCTGTAGTTGATTGATCTCCAATGAAGTAAATCTGTTGAGTTTCCGGAAATAATTGCAAAGCCAAAGAAACAGTTTCCGGTTTATCCAGTATTTCCAGAACACCAGTAAAATGGGGAAATTTTTCGCGATAGCCGGGGTTATAATTATTGATGCCACAAAACACCACGGGAACAGTTGGGAATAATTGTTCTCCATATGCATACATAAATTGCAGAGCATCATCATCGCTCAGGATGATTGCATCAAAATTTACATTGCTGAATTTGTACCTGTACAATGCAAGTAATTTTTTCTGATGGATTGTGTCAAAAAGTCTTTTGGAATCCATATACTCCATCACGATGTTATAGTCAGCAAGTTCTCTCTCCAATACATCAGTGATTCCCTGGTTTATTTCTATGTTCCATTGAAATGAAGGGTGATAGCTATGCAATATAAGGATATTGTTTGTGGCTTTCATTGCAGCCATAGATGGGAATGTCACCACCAGGATGATAAAAGCGGATAGGAGGGCTTTTTTTATCATTGGGATTATAAGTGTTTGGGTTTTTCACAGAAGTTGGTTAAGGTAAAACTTTCCTTGATTCAACCTCTTACTGGTTATCGTGGAGTACTTCTTTTTCTATAATGATTTTAAGTTCTTTGTAGTATCTTGAAAGTAAAATGAATAATGAATCACTTTTGGAAAAGGATTTTTTCTTGTGCAGGCAATCCATTTCAGAAGAAATATGATATACTTTCATGGCTCCAATGGTAGCACTTAACCCTTTCAGTGAATGTGTACTTTGAATCAGGGATTCATTATCATTTTCTGATAAGGCATTTTTAATGTTTTCCATCATTACATCAGCTTCGAGCAAAAATGTGCGATATAAGTCCTTTATTATATCCTCATTGTTGTTTGTTTGTTCTCTCAGGGTTATCAGTGTTTCCCAATCAAGGTCAACCTTTTCTTCCATGTTTTCAATGTCTTTGGGAATTGATTTCTGGATTTTGCCGGTTTCATTCCTCTCGTTTTTTTCCTGAAGCCATTCTGTAATTTTTTGATACAGAATCTTAGGGGAAACAGGTTTGGAAATATAGTCATCGAGTCCCTGTTCGATGTAAAATTGTGCATCAGCTTTCATTGCATTGGCACTAATACCAATAATCGGCGGCAGGTTGGAGAATTTTTCCCGCAGCTTTTTAGTTGCTGTAATGCCATCCATTACGGGCATCTGAATGTCCATAAGGATGATATCATAATTCTTTTCTTTGAACTTTTCAATGGCTTCAAGTCCATTTTGTGCAATGTCAACCCTGCAGCCCGTATTTTCGAGCATAATAGAGATGATTTTTTGATTTACTTCCTTGTCTTCTGCATAGAGAACGGTAAGACCGAGGTGAGGTGGTTTGTTTTGCGAAAAGGTTTGCCGGTCTTTTGCGTCGTTTCTAACTGGCAAAATAAATGAAAAAACACTACCCTTACCCTCTTCACTATCCACTTCAATAGCTCCTTCCAGTAATAAGGCTATTCTCTGGCAGATGGTAAGTCCGAGTCCAAGACCTTCATAGGAGCGTGCGTCTGAATCCTCCTGTTGAGAGAAAAGTGAAAAAATCTTATCCAGATAATCTTCCCTGATTCCCTTTCCGGTATCTGAAATTTTGATGATAATGTTTCGGTAGTCATTGTCAATCTCTTCGCTTGTAATTTCTGCTTTTATTTCTCCTTTTTCGGTAAACTTCAAAGCATTAGAGAGAAGCTGCTCTGCAACCTGCCGCAAACGCCTGGGGTCGGAGGTGATAACCTCGGGTACGTTGGCGGCAATAGTTGACTGAAACTTCAGCCCTTTGGACAGGATTGGCTTTTCATATTTTCCTGAAATTTCTTTAAAAAATTCCCGAATGTGTATGGGTTGCATATCCACCTGTACCTGGTTGTGCTCCAGTTCGTGAATATCTACCAGGGAGTTGGTAATTTCCAGCATATCTTGTCCTGCTTCTCTTATGGTGGCAAGGTATTCGGCCTGCTGATCGGTAAGAGATGTAGCAGCCAATATTTC
>SLPR01000429.1 GCA_007131895.1 Bacteroidales bacterium
CCGGTGCCGGCAACCATACTGTTTTTTATACCTATACCGATGAAAACCATTGCAGTGCCGGAGTGGAGGCTGAAATTACTATTTTTGATGCCCCGGTAGCGGATGCAGGAGACCCCATCAATGCAGGCAATTGTGCCGAAGTACAACTGAATGGATCGGCTTCAGGGGGTGCATCACCCTATAGTTGGCAGTGGAGTCCTGCAGCTTTGCTTGATAATCCCACTATTCCCAACCCCCAGACCATTCCTCTGGGTAGCAGCACCCTTTTTACCCTCACCGTTACGGATCAAAATGGTTGTCAGGATTCAGACCAGGTTCATGTGGGAGTGGTAAACAGCGGCATAGTCTCCCTTATGCCCTTTAGTCCTGTTTGTACCAGTCAGAATTTTGTGGAACTTACCGGAGGCAGTCCGGCAGGAGGGAAGTACTATGTCAACAATCAGACATCACCTTCCGATTACGTTATTCCTGCCAACCTCGGGCCCGGAGAGCATCAGATACACTATGTATATACCGATCTCAACGGTTGCAGCAGTTCTGCCACCCAAACCCTTATTATTCATCCGCTGCCTGAAATAGAGTGGGCCGGAGCAGAGTTCTGCGCCTATGGTGGCTGGGTGGAACTGGAAGGTGCTTTACCCGAAGGGGGGAGCTATTTTGGTAACCACGTTATCAACAACAGGTTTAATCTTACCCAGGCCGGGCCGGGATTATATTCTGTTTATTACACTTATACCGATGACAATGGATGCAGTGCCACTACCAATGCATTGTTAAAGGTGCATGAGCTTCCTGTGGCCGATGCTGGTCCCGATCAGACCATTAATGTGGGCGAAACCGCCTGGCTTGAGGCTGCAGATGGTGGCGAAGGGGAATACTCCTACTCGTGGACCCCACCAGTGTTTGTTTACAACCCCTGGGAGCAAATTACACAAACCCGCAACCTGCTGTTTTCGCAGGTTTTCAATCTTTACGTCACTGACCTGGAAACAGGTTGTGTTGCGCAGGACTTTACCGTGGTAAACATAAGCGGCGGAGAGGTGGAAATTGCTGCTATCAGTTATGATTCCTCCGTTTGCTTTGGCGAATCTGCAATTATTGAAGTGCTGGCAGGGGGTGGAACACCACCCTACACATACTATTGGTACGATACTCCTCCGCCATGGGATGTTGATGATGACCACCTCAATCCGGATATCAATAGTCCGGTGTGGGAGTTTACTCCCCCCGAAACCGGTACTTTCAACTATTATGTTCTGGTGAATGATTCTTCTGACCCGGTGGAATATGCCGATGGCACTGCTGTTATTGAAGTTTTTGGACTGCCCGATGTGAATCTTTCTGATATAGCTCCGGTTTGTGCCAATAATCCCGGCTATTTCTTTCCTGATTACGAATTGGGTATTTATTCCATTTTTTACCAGGTGGATGAGCATACCTACGAAATTCCTATTCCTTATAACCCATACCCATTCTTTAATCCGGCCAATATTGGAGAAGGAGAATACACGGTTGTGTATGAAGTTACCAATGAGCACGGTTGCTCCAACAGCGACGAAACTGATTTTGAGATATTGCCATACGTGGAAGCAGAGTTTTACTTGCGGGTCCCCGATCGGTGCTACAGCAATAACATTTCCATTCGCAATGATTCTCAGGGAGGAAATTCTTTTGTGTGGGATTTCGGAACCGACATTGCCGATATTGAATTCCCTGATGGCTGGACATCCGATATGGCGGAGTTTGATTTGGTGTATCCAACAGTTACGGCACCTCAGGAATTTACCATAACCCTTGTTATTGTGGATGTGGATTCGGGATGTGATGATGTAATTTCCCGCTCATTTACCGTGTATCCCAGGGCGCAGGCTCTTTTTACAGGCGAGTTTGATGGGTGTGCCCCCCATACCATTCAGTTTGAAGATCAGTCCACAGGCCAGGTGTTGTATCATTTCTGGCGCTTCGGCGATGGTTCGCTCAGTATGGATCCTAATCCTGAAAAGACCTTTTACAATTTCAGTCCTGTGGATTCTGTATTTACTGTTAGCCTTACCATTGCCACCCAGGATTATTACTGTACCGAAACGCACAGCGCAGATGTAACGGTTTACCCGCAGACGGTTCCCGGTTTTGCCATCGACCCGGTGGAACATTGCAGCCCCTGGGAGGCAATCTTTTCCAATGAAGCATTGCACGCCGACTGGATTACTTTTGATTTGGGAGAGGGTACCCTTTTCGTCACAGATGAACCGGACACCCTGCAGGAATTAACACAGCTTTATACCAATCTTTCAGCCACACCCGATACACTTGTGGTTATCCAATCCATCGGATTGGATCGCGATGGCGGACAGGTATGTGTGAAAGATTTTGCCCGTCAGCTGGTGCTTTTACCCCAGGTAGAAGCGGTCCTTGAAACTACCAATGTGGCCCCTGAAACGGGAGAGGATTTTATTGCCGTTTGTGCTCCTTTTACGGTGGAGTTTTCAGGGATTAACTCTCTCAACGGACATTCATACGCATGGATTTTTGATGACGGAGGTACTTCTTCAAAAGCACAGCCTTCCCATACCTTTTACAATCCTACGGATGAAATCATAGAACGAGAAGTGATTTTGCGCACTGAAACTTTTTACGGTTGCGTGGATTATGACACACTCGTAATACATGTGTTACCAGAAGTATATGCAGGTTATACTTTCCTGCCCCAAAGCGGATGCAGTCCTCTGGAAGTGGTTTTCAACAACACTTCTGTTTCCGGGTCTGCGATAACATGGTCCTGGAGTGATGGCAATGGAGAGTTTTCCCTGGAACAACATCCGGTGCATACTTTCGAGCATACATTGACGGAATCTCTTCCGCAGGAATACCAGGTGCAGCTGCTGGCAGTGAACGCCCAGGGGTGCCGCGACTCTGTTGCTTCGGTTATCACTGTGAACCCTGAAGTACGGGCTCATATATATACGGAGCCTGTGCATACCCATGGGGTGCTTGAAGTTTGTATCTCGGAAACCATCAGCTTTTTCGCAAAGCATACCGATGGCCCCAGCATGCATGCGGACTATTACGACTGGAGTTTTGGCTATGGTGATGCCTCTTCAGTATCCATGAATCCGGAGTTTACCTATCACCAGCCCGGAACCTACACGGTTACGCTGGGCGCATCTTCCCAATATGACTGTAGCGATGAAACATCTCTTACCGTTATCGTGCATCCCTTGCCCAATCCCAGCTTTTCTGTGGATGTAGCACAAGGTTGCAGCCCCCTGGATGTAAACATTGGATACAGTTCGGCACCGGTAGCCGACTGGACATACCTGTGGGATTTTGATTTTGACGGCGTTGCCGACTATACTTCTTATGCCCATGATGCCTTGCCTCCTTCCCATACTTTTGTCAACACGGGTACAGAGATAAAAACTTTTACCATGCAACTTCGCATAGAAACTCCAGACGGATGTGGCGGAGAGTTTTCCCGCGATGTGGTGGTTTGGCCCGAAGTGTCTGCTGTGATTGAAACTGCTCCTGAGCATGTCAGCCACGAGCTGAGCTCCTGTGCCCAGTTTGAGGTGGCTCTGGATGCCTCTCAGTCGCTCAATGCTACAGAATACTTATGGGATTTCGGCGATGGGATCACTTCCACACAGGCCAGTCCGGTGCATACTTTCCTGAATTTCGACCCGGAGAATGCTGTTACTTACAATGTATTACTCACCACCCGCTCGCAGATTGGCTGTATGGCCCAGGAGACCCTGCAGGTTGAGGTTACTCCCAGGCCGGTGGCCGGATTTGCCGTGGTAATGCCATCGGCATGCACCCCCGCTGAGGTGAATTTTATCAACTCCTCCATAGGTGCCACTGAATACCTGTGGGATTTTGGCGATGGGAACACTTCTGACGAGGCTAATCCAGCCCATGTTTATGAGGTTTCTGCCGACGATCCCCCTGCAACCTTCATTGTGACCCTGCGTGCCATCAACGGCGGTTGTGAAAATGTTTATCAGCAGGAAATCACCATCTATCCCGGGCTTGTGGCAGATTTCACCTTTGAAACCACAGGAGACGGTTGTCATCCCCTCGCCGTCAATTTTACCAACACAACTACAGGACATCCTGACCATTTGACATTTACCTGGAATTATGGTGATGGGAATACCTCCTTTACGGGCAATGAAATCCATCAGCATATTTTTGAGAATTTCAGCCATGATACAGATCAGCCTTTTACGGTTTCCTTAACCGCATCCTATGGGGATGTATGTATTGATGTGATTGAAAAAGATATTCTAATTCCTGCGCGACCCAAAGCATTATTTACAGTGCCCAACAGCCCCGGTTGCGCCCCACATGCCATCGGGGTGGTCAATCTTTCAGAAGGTGCCGTGGCGTTTCAGTGGAATTTTGGCGATGGTTCCGACCTGGTATTTGATGAGCATCCTGAACCTCACACCTACACGCGCACACCCGAAGAGGGTCCGGGCAATTACATCATTCAGCTGCAGGTAACAGGCGCCAATGATTGCGTGCATGTGTATGAGCAGGAGATATTGATTTTCCCTGAAATCCATGCGCTGTTTTTTATAGATGAAGCAGCAGGATGCCATCCCCATACGGTGGAGTTTACCAACAATTCTACCGGGGTGGATACCTATTTCTGGGATTATGGAAACGGCCATACTTCGGGAATTGTCGGGAAACTGCACTCTCGTACTTTTAACAATTTCAGCCATAGTGAAGAAGAGGAATTTACCGTAAATCTGCAAGTGGTTTCTGCATTTGGTTGTACGGATGAAGCTTCGGCTGAAGTCACCGTGTATCCGGTGCCGGAGGCTGCTTTCCATACCAGTACTGTTGGGGGTTGCTCAACCCTGGAGGTTGAGTTCTTCAATACCTCCAGCGGAAAAGATTTGACTTATGCATGGGTTATGGACAACGGAGAAGAAACCATTCTTGTCGAATCACCCCCTGCTCAGTTTTATGAGGTAGGTGCTGATCAGATACTTACGGTTTTCAGTCCCACCCTTACCGTCACCAATACTCAGGGATGTGTCGATGTCATCACCCATGATATCTATGTGTATCCGGAAGTAGAAGCTGCTTTTGAAGTAAATGTGTCAGAAGGTTGCCACCCCCTGACCGTAAAAATCACCAATCTGAGTGAAGGGGATTATAATCATCTCAATTTTGAATGGGATTACGGTGATGGAAATACCTCTGAAACCAAAGCGGGCAGCCACAATCATACCTTCCACAATTACAGTCATGATACTGATGAGACCTTCACCCTGCGCCTCACGGCGAGGTATGCCGATGAATGCGTGGATGTGTTTGAAAAAGAAATTACGGTACTGGCCCGGCCCAAAGCTTCTTTCACCGTGCCCAACAGTCCGGGTTGTGCTCCTCATCCCATTGAGGTGGTGAATCAGTCGCTGGGTGCCGTTTCATGGAATTGGAACTTTGGTAATGGAAGTGAACCGGTTGAAGAAGTGAATCCTGATCCGGTTACTTACACCCAACCCGCAGGAGAAGGTGCAGGGGTATTTACCATTACCCTCGATGTGGAAGGTCTCAACGAATGTACAGACCAGTTTACCAAAGATGTGGTTATTTTCCCCGAAATTGAAGCCTTGTTTGCTGCCAGCGTAGACGCAGGTTGCCATCCCCTGGAGATAATGCTGGAAGACCAGTCATCCGGGGCTGATTTATGGTTCTGGAATTATGGGGATGGTCATACTTCTCAAACAAACCAGACCGAACATCATCATACATTCTTTAACTATGATCATGTGGAAGAAGTCCATGATACCATACTCCTGACTGTGGTTTCCGAATTTGGTTGCACCAGCTCCTTCCAGCGTATTGTAAGGGTGGATCCTGTGCCGCAAGCCATTTTTACCTCAGATTTACCAGGTGGTTGTTCTCCTCTGGAAGTGAACTTTCAGAATCATTCGGTTGGGGCTACCCAGTATGAGTGGGACATGGGGGATGATACTGATCTTTTGAACATAACTGCACCACAGAACTATATTTATCAGGTTGATCCTGACAATCCTCCCCATATATTTACTCCGGTACTTACCGTTTCCAATGACCGGGGTTGCACAGATACCGATACACACGAGATTTGGGTGTATCCTGATATTACCGCAGGGTTCACAGCCAGTACCATTGAAGGGTGCGACCCGCTGGTGGTGGATTTTATAAATATTACCCAGGGGAACTCCCAAATCATCCATTATAAATGGATTTACGGAAACGGGAACATGTCTGTAACTTCAAAGAAGGAGCACAGTCATACTTTCCGCAATCACAGTTATACCACTGATACTACTTTTGTCGTGTCACTGCGGGCTTATTACTCCGAAAGTTGTTATGATGAAACCGATATGGAAATCACCGTACTGGCCCGTCCCAAAGCGTTGTTTGCCGTTCCCCGGAGCCCCGTTTGTGCTCCGGATTCACTGGAAATTATTAATTTTTCCGAAGGTGCCCTTTGGTATACATGGGATATGGGCGACGGACATGAGCCGCTGACAGAAGCGCATCCCGGATACTATCATTACTATGTTCCTGCCGGGAGTGATGCCGGCGTCTTTACCATCAACCTGTTGACAGAGGCCGGAAATGGTTGCCGGCACGAATACTCCCTTGAGGTTACGGTATTTCCTGAAATTCATGCCCTGTTTGCTATGGACAATCATGATGGTTGTCATCCATTGGAAGTTGGTTTTGAAAACCAGAGCCAGGGGGTGGAGACTTATACCTGGACCATGGGTGATGGAGAGCAAAGCCAGGATACTCCGCATTTACACACCTATCTGAATTATTCTTCAACCCAATCGGTTGCCTATCCCGTTACCCTGAGCGTAATATCCCCTTACGGATGTGAGGATTTCTATGCTGATACAGTTAAGGTGAGACCCGTGCCGGCAGCTGAAATGGCAGTGACTGAAACCACCGGATGCTCTCCTTTTCAGCCCTTAATCACCAACCTGTCGGAGGGTGGCAGTAAGTTTATCTGGAGTTTTGGCGATGAGAACACTGCTGAAACCTTCGGAGATGAAGTGCCTGCGCACACCTGGCACAATACCGGAGAACAACCACAGAATTTTAACTTTATGATGGAAGCTGTCAATGAATTTGGCTGCAGCAATACTACCAGCAAAACACTGACTGCATTCCCGGAAGTGACCGCGGAATTTGTGACTGCCGATGGTTTCTATTCTGGTTGCTCGCCTTTTGATGTGCGCTTTGAAAATCAGTCGCTGCTGGCTGCTTATTATACCTGGGATTTTGGTGACGGCTCTTCTTCCTTAGTGACAAACCCGTTGCATGCCTTTAAAAACAATACACCTGAACCTATAAGCTATGATGTGCAGTTGAATGCCGCTTCGATATATGGGTGCAAAGACAGTCTTACAAAGCAGGTGAATGTGTATCCCACCCCGGAGGCGTTTTTTGGAGTCACTCCATTCGAACAACCCTACCCCCATACTACCTTTACTTTTACCAATCACACCAATCCCGGTGAGTTTGCCTATGAGTGGCGCTTTGGTGATGGCGGAGTATCGCAAAGCCAGGATAATGTATTTACTTACAGTTACATGTGGGATGAAGAGGATTTGAGTACCAAAACCTACCAGGTGGTTTTGAACGCCTCCAACGATTATTGTTTCAGCGAGTTCAGCCGTATGATTACTATTACCTCGCCTGTGCCGGAAGCACGTCTGAGTGGTGTTTTGCACGGATGTGAACCCTTAGAGGTAGCATTTGAAAACCAATCGTTATATGCCTGGGCCTGGAAATGGGACTTTGGCGATGGCACGGTTTCTTTTGAACAGCATCCTGTGCACACCTGGCATGAACACGGCATCTATGATGTTACACTGGTGGCCACAGGAGATGGTGGAGCCGATACCATAGTGGTACAGGTGGATGTGTTTGAAAATCCAACGGCAGATTTTCTGCTGAAAGACAACCTGGTACTTATCCCCCATGAACCCCTGGAGCTGATCAATATATCAAAGCAGGGAGCGTACTATCTGTGGGAGTTTGGTGATGGAAACAACTCCACAGAGTATGAACCGGTGCATTATTATGAAAAACCTGGGTTGTACGATATTACCCTTACCGTCTGGACCAATACTGACCCCCAATGTGTGGATACAAAGGTAATGGATAACGGAGTTCGCGCTGATGAGTCCTGTCAGGTATTGTTTCCCAATGCCTTTAAACCATCTATTGCTGGGCCTTCGGGAGGGGTTTACAATCCGTCGGATCTTACAAATGAAGTTTTTCACCCTTTGTATGAGGGAGTAGATAGTTATGAGCTTGAGATTTTCACCCGATGGGGTGAATTGATTTACCGTACCACCGACCCTGCCATTGGCTGGGACGGCTATGTGCGGGGAACCCTTGCCCAGGCAGGGGTGTATGTCTGGAGGGTGAGAGCCCGCTGTACTACCGGCCAGGTAATTGAAAAGGCCGGCGATGTAATTCTTATCAGATAGTTGAATTTGTAATACAACCGGGTTATGCGAAGAAAACATATCATATTGCTGCTGTTGTTGAGTCTCTCTTCTTTAGGGGCTAAGGCACAGGTGGATACGGAATTCTGGTTTGGTATACCCAAAGTAACAGAGGGACATCGCTGGGATACAAAAGCATTTTATTTCCGTTTTGCCAACATGGATCGTGAAAACAGTTTTGTGATTGATATGCCCGCCAACAATGACTTTGAGTCCATTATAGTCAATAACTTTGACCCTTATGAAGCCCTCACCATCGATGTAACCGATATTATTGAACAGTTGTGGATTGCTGATCCCTGGGATGGTGTGAACCCCAATACTTTGTATAATCGTGGTATCCGTATTACCTCCCAGTATGAAATGACCGCCTATTTTGAAGTAGGTACCACTTACAACCCTGATATTTTCTCGCTCAAGGGTAAAAACGCGCTGGGTACTGATTTCTTTGTGCCGTTTCAGAACCGCCAGAACAATGGGAACTACAATCCCAAACCTTATTCTGCCATCTACATTGTTGCCACCGAAGACAATACCATTGTAACGGTAAATCCCACCAATCCGGTACACCCCAACCGGCCGGCAGGGGTGCCTTTTAACCTTACCCTTCAGAGAGGGGAGGCGGTGGGTATTGCTCCTGACAAATACACCGGTACAGGGCAAAATGCCGCCAACCGCCTGGCAGGTACACGGGTGCAATCCAACCATCCTGTTACAGTTGCCACCAGCGATGACTCCGTAATTGAAGGCGGATGCCGGGATTTGATAGGTGATCAGCTTATCCCCGTTTCCATCATCGGTACAGAGTACATTGCCATGAAAGGACGACTTACCGCCGATGAGTTTTTTTACGTGGTGGCTACACAGCCCGGCACGGAGATTATTATCAACAACAATGTGGTTACCACCCTCAATGAAGGAGAGATGTACCGGCATCAGATGACCAATGCCGTGAAAAGATACCATATAAAAAGCCCTGATGAAAAGCCAGTGTATGTATATCATGTGGCCGGATTTGGTTGCGAAGTAGGTGGTGCCATATTGCCTCCCATCAATGTTTGTACAGGATCTTTCAGGGTAGCCTTTACGCGTTCAAAGGGGGGAAGCGATGGGCGATTTTTTCTTAATATTCTGGTGAGGGCAGGGGCAGAGGATGGGTTTATCCTCAACGATGGGCCTGTAAATACGGTTATTCCGGCCAATATATTTCATCCGGTGCCGGGCACCAGCAGCTGGCTGGCAGCCGAAATTGAACTCCCGGTAGCTACTGTGCCCGTGGGGCAACCCAGCGTGCTGCGCAATACAAAAGATGTATTCCACCTGGGTATTATTAACGGAGGTGCCAACACTGGTACCATGTACGGATATTTCTCCAACTTCAACGAGGTAAAGGCAAATGCAGGGATCGGAAATATTGGAGAAGGTGTCGATGGTATATTCTTCTGTTTCGGAGAATCCCAGCAACTGGTATCTACCGACGGGGTAAGCCATTACTGGTATCCGCCCGATTATCTGGATGATCCCCATAGCCAGAATCCCATTACCAGTCCTGAAGAATCGATCGTTTATAACGTAGTAATTACCGGTGCGTGCCAGGTTACCGCAACAGCACAAGTGGCCATTTATCTCATGCCGCCGGTCAATGCACTCTTTACTGTGGAGGAATCCATGGGTTGTGCTCCCTTTGAAGTGGAGATTGTCAATGAAACCCAAAACGTATTTGACTATGTATGGGATTTCGGCGACGGGCAGGAATCGTATACGGATAATGCCAGCTTTACCCATACCTATCACAATACCGGTCCCGAGCCGGTAACCTATGATTTGCAACTGGCCGGCTTTCTGGCCTATTGTGCCGATACGGTTTCAACCCAAATCACCGTTTTGCCCGAAGTGCGCACCCATATTGAAGTCGATGGTCATGAGCCCGATGAGCAAGGGATTATTTCTGTTTGTGCTCCTTTTGAGCTGGAATTTACCCATAAGGAAACCCTCAATGTGCAGAATTTTTTCTGGGATTTTGGCGACGGCAATACTGCGTCCAGAGAATCGCCCGTTCATACTTTTTATAACAACACTTCTGAACCGGTAATAAGGACTGTTTATTTGCGTGGCAGTTCTGAATTTGGAGCCGATGGTGCCTGTGAATCGGTAGATTCGGTGCAGATAGAGGTAAGGCCCGCCATCACCGCCGGTTTTGATTTTGACCCGCCCACCCATTGTAATCCTTACCCCATCACTATTACCAATACCACGTCGGGTGCCGGTAACAGCTACTGGGATTTTCTCAACGAGTCAGATACCCTTATCAATGACCAGCAATTTACCCACTGGCTGGTAAACGAAACCCAGGAGACAAAACACCCCATCCGGTTGTATGTGGAAAACGAGTATGGTTGCTTTGACGAACTGGTGCGCTATGTTACTGTGTATCCCCTTCTCACGGCTGAGTTTGAACCTTCGGAATTGGTGGTTTGCGAGCCGGGATTTATAAACTTTACCAATCTTTCCGAGGGAGCGGCTGAGCACCATTGGAATTTTGACGGGGCTGGCAGCTCTTCGCTGGAGACTCCCCTCAATATCCGGTTCGGTAACCACGATACGGAAAATGACAAGGTGTACAACGTGAAGCTTACTACTGTTTCCCAGTATGGATGTGTGGAGGAGATGACCATTCCTGTTACCGTGGCTCCCAGGCTGAAATCAGGTTTCAGCATTGCCAGTTCAGATCTTTGCAGCCCTCATGGCGATGCGGTTTTGCAAATCCAGAACAGCAGCATTGGGGCTACGAGTGTGGACTGGCTCATAACCAATGATTATGATGCTGCGGAAGTTGCATTCAATGAAAGTGCAGCACAGTTTGCCCATACCTTCAACAATACAACAGATGTACCCGTAACTTACGCCATCACCCAGCGGGTGGAAAACCACCGAGGTTGCACGGAAGCAAAATCTTTAAATGTAACAGTGTATCCCAGGGTGAAAGCAGAAATTATACCCGTGGAAAGCGGTTGCCATCCCCTGGAGGTTACATTTAGCCATAATGCACTCAATGCGGAGTCTCTGCGCTGGGAGTTTACTGATGGTTCAAGCTTCACCTCAGTAAGTGTAACCAAAACCTTCGTAAACACCAGTTATACCGAACCTCTGATAGTGGAGGCACGTCTGTTTGCTGAGTCTGCCTGGGGCTGCCGGCACGATACGCTCTATACATTTACTGTAAATCCCAAACCCAGGGCTGATTTTAACATTCCTGTGACCCAGGGCTGTGCGCCTGTTACTATGGAAATGCTGGACAACAGTATTGTAAGTGGAAATGAGCACTATGAGTGGAAGTTTGGCAGTGCTGAACCTGTGGATTCGATTCCCGGGAACGCATCTTTCACTTTTCTAAACAATACCAATGATGCGCTCAGTCAAACCGTTACCTTGCAGGTAGTCAATGAGTTTGGCTGTGTGGATGCTACTTCGCGCAATGTGTTGATTTACCCGGGTATTACTTCTTCTTTTAACCTAGATATTCGCGAAGGTTGTGATCCGCTGGAGGTAACTTTTACCAATAAATCCATTGGAGCATCTTCTTCACAGCCCTATATGTGGGATTACGGCAATGGTACGTCTGAAGTGAAGGAAACCACTCACAGTAGGGTGTTCAGAAATCTTTCCCATACCGAAACAAAAACCTATACGGTAAAGCTGCTGTCCACTTCATTGTATGGCTGTAAGCACGAGGTGACTGAGCAGATTACCGTGAATCCAAGACCCAAAGCCAGCTATGTAGCCGAAAACCATACAGGATGCTCTCCTTTGGAAGTGGATTTTACAGATTTCTCCTCAGGAATTGACCTGCAGTATAAGTGGTATTTCAAAGATGGGGAGACTGTGCCAGACAATGGCGATACTTCATATGAGTACGTGCAGCCCTGGGATGCCGGAGTGGGAAAATTTACAAGCAGACTGGTGGTGTCCAATGAGTTTGGTTGTAAAGATTCTGTGGCAAAAAATATTACAGTGTATCCTGAGGTGATTGCCGGTTTTACTTTTCAGGAAGAAGGTTGCCATCCGCTGGAAGTGCAGTTTGGCAATGAAAGCCTGGGAGCCTCTCAGTTTCAATGGACATTTGATGATGGCAACCTCAGCAACGACGAACATCCG
Organism: Bacteroidales bacterium; assembly: GCA_007131895.1. Taxonomy (GTDB): domain Bacteria; phylum Bacteroidota; class Bacteroidia; order Bacteroidales; family UBA7960; genus SKVR01. The sequence continues at coordinate 12,684 of SLPR01000429.1, forward strand.
TTGAATGTATTTTTCAATCACACCTATGATGAAGTAAAGACTTATGACGTGCTTTTACATACAGTTTCTTCGCATGGCTGTAATGCTGAAAAGCAGAAAACGATTACGGTTTTCCCACTCCCAGTACCCTCTTTTACATTATCAAAAACAGAAGGTTGTTCTCCACTGGAGGTTGATGTTTTTGACAACAGCTCGGGTACAGGTAATGAAAACTTCTTCTGGCAACTGGGTGCGGATACATCTGAAGAGAGTGAATTGCCCACGCTTTTGTTTGAGAACGATGGCGAGCATATGGAAACATTGGAAATCAGTCTTCTTCTCACCAATGAATTTGAATGCTCCCGGCGTTTTCAACAGTACCTGACCGTTTATCCTGATGTGAAGGCCGAATTCACCGTGGATGAACTTTCCGGCTGCGACCCGCTTGAAGTGAACTTCTCCAATCTGTCGGAAGGGAACGATTTGAATTACAGCTGGAACTATGGCAATGGAACTTCTGATGCCGGTAACGATCAGCATATGCGGATATTCCGGAACTTCAGCCATACAGATCCTGCAAACTTCGTGGTGGCACTGGAGGTGGAATCTTATTACGGATGTAAGGATTCATGGCAGAAAACCCTTACAGTGTATCCCGTTCCCAAAGCGGACTATGCCCCTGATCTTATTGCAGGATGTGCTCCTCTGAAGGTTTCCCTGGAAGATTTATCTCTGGGGGCTGAACTGAATTATTCCTGGGTAATGGGTGACGGCACTAATGACGATACGGCAGGAAATACTCATCACACATTCCTGGTGGAACCCGGTGGAGTGGAAACGGATTTCTTTCCTAATCTCACCGTAACCAATCAGTGGGAATGTCATGATTCTTTCCAGAGAAAAGTTACTGTTTACCCCGAAGCGGAAGCCCGTTTTGCTACCGTAACGGAAAGTGGTTGTCATCCTCTGGAAGTCGGTTTTTCCAACATCAGTACCGGTGATTATGAATTGCTCTGGAGGTTTGGCGATGGCAATGTGTCGGATACAAATGACCCTGTTCATACCTTTTTCAACAATTCGTGGAATACCCCCAAAGAGTTTACCGTTTCCCTGGATGTATTGTCTCCTTTTGGGTGTGAAGCCCAGGCGGATACAGTGATTACTGTTTTTCCGGCGCCCGTGGCTGCTTTTGCTTCTTCCGCGGAAGAAGGTTGTTCGCCGCTGGAAATATCGGTGGTGAATCAAAGTCAGGGTACAGGCAACGAGAATTTCTCCTGGCAGGCAGGAAATTTCAGCTCTGAGGCTCATGAAGGGTTTATGCGCGTATTTGAAAACAGTGGCGAATGGGCCGACACCCTGCAGGTATCCTTACTTGTAGAGAATGAATTTGGCTGCAAGCACACAACAGAAAGCCAGCTGGTGGTTTTTCCCGATATCTCTGCACAGTTCAGCATAGAAGGCAGCGAAGGTTGCCATCCGCTGGAACCTCTTTTCATCAACCATTCCCAGGGAGCTTCGGCAAGTGAACCCTATCGGTGGGTTTACGGCAATGGTACTTCCAATACCGATTCACTGCAACATTTCCGTTTATTTCATAACTTCAGCCATACTACCGCACAATCTTTTGATGTGACGCTGTTTACCACTTCCCGCTATGGGTGCAAAGATTCTGTTCTTCATCAGGTAGTGGTATATCCTGTGCCTCATGCCGGTTTCGAAACCGATCTGCAGGAAGGATGTTCGCCGCTGGAGGTAAACTTTGAAGACCAGTCGCTGGGTTCATCACTGAGTTACCATTGGACTTTTGAAGAAGGGGAGGATCAAACCGACCCGGGCGACGCTGTTTATACTTACACCCAGCCCTGGAATCAGGGTCAGGGAATCTTTGCCGGAAGGCTTCGGGTGACCAATACCTACGGTTGTTTTGATGAACATGAGCAGTTGATTACGGTTTTTCCGGATATCGTAGCTGATTTCAGTTTTACCGATGAAGGTTGCCATCCGCTGGAGGTGGAGTTCGAAAATGAAAGCCTGGGAGCCAGTCTTTACCACTGGCGTTTTGATGATGGAAACTTTTCCAATGCATCTGACCCGGTCAATATTTTCAAAAACAACTCTTTTACCCAACCTGAAAATTTTGAGGTGGTGCTCAATGCTGAGTCCTCATTTGGTTGCCAGGCGCAGAAAACCGGCACTATCACGGTATTTCCCCGTCCTGCTGTAAATTTCTCCATGGAAAACAGCAAAGGATGCTCTCCCCTTAAGGTGACCTTCAACGATCTGACAGAGGGAGTAAGTCAGTATGTATGGATGCTGGGGGGTGAATCATGGAATGGGGATGAGAGCGTTTTTCAGCGGCTTTTTATCAATCAGGGGGAAGAGTCCGATACATTATTGATGTCACTGACAGGTTCCAACCAGTGGGGCTGTGCGCGAAGTGTGCAGGAAGAAGTTGTGGTGTACCCTGAAGTAACCGCTTCTTTCACTTTTGTTGACGACTTATATCAGGGTTGTACTCCGTTGGCACTTGCGTTTCAGAACGAATCGCTGCTGGCTCACCGTTATGAATGGTCTTTCGGAGACGGCGCTGCTTCTACCCATGTCAACCCTGCGCACGTATTCTACAATCATACCTCCGGAAATGCCTTGTTTGACGTTGGGTTGACGGCCATTTCCAGATATGGTTGTCAGGATCACACTTACGCACATGTAACGGCTTTTGCAAGGCCGGTAGCCGACTTCGATGCTTCGCCTCACCGCCAGTTTTATCCTCAAAGAACGGTGTATGTTTCCAACTATTCCGGTCCCGGCGAC
>SLPR01000140.1 GCA_007131895.1 Bacteroidales bacterium
CAACCTGAAAGAAATTCATAAATTTGCCATGAAGAACGTGAAAAAAAATTTTATGCAATCTTTCAAATTCTAATTCAATCAAAATTACTAACCAAACAGAGAATCATGAAAAAAGTTACAATTATTAGTTTAGTATTAATGTTTGCTGGTCTGTTTTCTTACCAGAGCTATGCATCAGAAGGAGGGAAGGATGTTGTTACCATCGCTACAATTGCAGAACTGCTGGAGGAAGAATTTGGCACCGAAACCGTTTATGAATTAACCGGAGAGGTTGTGCTGACATATCAGCAGGACTTCCGTAATCAGAAGTATATCCAGGATGATACCGGAGGCATTATGATTGATGATGCTCCCGATGGTAACTTCAATCCTGGTGTAATCGTTACTGAATATTCCCTTTACGATGGGATTACAGGACTGAAGGGCACACTGAGCATTTTCGGTAACATGAGGCAGTTTGTCCCTACTGAAGATCCGGGAGCAGCAACTTCTGAAGATAATGTTGTGGTTCCCATTGTGATTGACATGGCGGAGTATCTTGCCAATTTTATGGATTACCAGTCTCGCCTGATAACCATTACCGAGGTGAGTTTTTCCAATCCGGGGGTAAATTTTGCCAACGGCCAGGTTTATGAGTTTACTGATGGCGATAATGTGGCCAGCTTCAGAACTACTTTTTTTGGAGTAGACTATATTGGCACTCCCATTCCTGCCGGTCCGTTTAATATTACTGGTTTGCCCAATTCAAGAGCGGATGGTGACTATTTCACAGCCAGGTTTACTGCCGATTTTGAAGCCCTGGCGGCCTATGATGTTACTTTTTCTGTAATCGATGAACAGGATAATGTAATTAACGATGCCGTGGTTACTTTAATGGGTCAAACCAATGCCGCAGGAGATTATTTCTTTGCTGACGTACCCGGAGGTACGCATGCTTACACTATTGTAAAGGCAGGATTTTACACCCGTCAGGGAACCATTACCGTTTCTGAAGAAGATTTAAATGTAACCATTGTCATTGTAGAAATTTCTCCTGACCTTGTGGAGGCATTCCCATGGGGTGAAGATTTCGAGGCTGGTTCCGTACCTCCTGCAACCTGGGCACATTTCGCTTACGGAGCAGGTAGCTGGAATGTTACAGGTGATACTCCCTATGGTAATCATGCAGCTTTGCATGCCCGTACAACAGCCCAATCTGAATCGTGGCTGGTAAGTCCTCAGATTCAGCTTCCTGAAGATCAGGCAATGCTGTTGACATTTTTCCAGAAAAACAGCTTTATGCCTAATTACACTCCAGGCGAAAGCCTCAGTGGTGTTATGATTTCTACCGGAAGTGGTAATCCGGATCATGGAGATTTCCAGTTGGTGTATGAGGCAGCTTCGCCTATCGAAACTTATTCAGAAAGAATTGTGGGACTGGGTGATTATGCCGGAAAAGTAATTTATATTGCTTTTGCATACAAAGGCGCAGGTTCTCACAACTGGTACATTGACAATATTGAAATTGAAGAAGCTCCTGAAGCAATCGAAGTAGCCAATATTGCGGAACTCTATGACATGGATCCTGAGGATGGCGATCTCGTTTACAGAATTACCGGTGAAGTTTTTATTACCCATCAGCAATTGCCTTACAGGAATCAAATTTATATCCAGGACAATACTGCTGCCATTCTTATTGACGATAACGCTGGTATAATTACAACTGCTTACAGCAATTATGACGGTATTGTTAACCTGACGGGAACTCTGTATGCATTCCAAAATATGTTGCAAATTATTCCTACCGAAGATCCCGGTCCGGCCAGTTCCAATGACAATGTTATTGACCCCATGGAAGTTACTCTTTCTCATCTTACTGAGGATATAGTTGGTAAGCTGGTAATCGTTAGACATGTTACTTTCGATTTTGATCATGAGGAATTTCCCGATTCAGAAATCTTTACCCACAATCAATCTTATTATATTTTAGATGCTACCGGCGAGGGTGTAATCAGAACACCCAATTCACCTGATCTGCTGGATTATTTCGGAACCGAAATTCCTACTACTCCTAAAGATATTGTTGGCGTTTTGCATCAACGTTTTGATGTAACCAGATTGCAGCCCAGATCACTGGCTGATTTCCTTGAACCTACTTCTGTTCAGGAATTCGAAGCAGCAGGATTTAGTGTATATCCCAACCCTGCACGCAATCATGTTACCATTACCGGTGAGAGTACGATGGATCAAATCAGAATTTACAACCTCAATGGCCAGTTGCTCCAAAGCAAGCAGGTAAATGGTCAGCATGTGTCCATTGAAACTGAAAGCCTCAAAACAGGCATTTACATTGTGCAGATTGTTTCTGGTGTGCAGGTACTCAACTACAAATTGCAGATTCAGAAGTAATTTCAAGGTGTTAAGGGGTAATTCCCCAAACCTGAAAAACCGTCTCAGAGATGCTTCTGAGGCGGTTTTTTTTATTAAAACTGTACTTACACGCATTAGTTCTCAAGCGCAGCTTTTAAGCCTGATAGCTCCCCTTCATTAGCAAGTGTATAGTGTGATACGTTATAATCTCCCACAATGCATTTTATTGGGAATTATATCTTTGGAATTAGTTCCTCACAAGCTCGCACAGATAAAGAATGTTTCATAGATACGAATCCATTAAACCTGTCAGCAAATCATGCAAATAAAAAAGACTGTCCCGATAATTGAGACAGTCTTTTTTACATCAGAAGTTCAGATGGTTATGAAGCCAGGACTTTATTCACCCTCTGTTTCCACAATTTCAAACTGGGGTGGAGTACCGGCAGCAACACAACGGTATTCGACCGTGGGGTTGGTTCGCGTCCAGTTATCTCCAAAGGTTTCATAGGAGACAAAAAACTGTACCTCAATACCATCAACTTCAGGGGTAGCGTCAGGGTATTTATGCTGCAGCAGGGCAATGATTCCTTCTTCATCAATCCTTCTTATCATCTCATCAACGGCTGCTTCAGTACCTTCTGAATTATAAATTTCTGCCAGGGCGGGATCGGCATATTCACCATTTGCAAGCTGATCGAGCCTGCGGCTGAGCAGTCTTATGTCAAAGTTTCTGTAAAATGCACTTGCTCCGTAATAATAAGCAAAATCATCATAAGCAAATTCCTGCTGACCTATGGGGTCGATGTCTACCAGATATTGATAGTCTGCACGATCCATGGTAAATCTTACCGTGGGATCAAATGCCCACCCTACTGCTCCAAAAATATATTGCTCGGTGATTTCAACCGTGTAAGGGACTTTGTGCCATTGAGACTCACGGAATTCATACTTATCAGTGATGGTTCGTGTCTGGTTTCCATCGTAATATCTGAAACGAAGTACCTGCTCATCTCCGTCGACAGCATAGGGAACAAGGTTTCTTAAAAATGAAGGTAAATATTCCTCAGGAGGATAGCTTTCATTGAAACTGTTAAACTGGGAAATGCCTGTTCCCCAGTGCTTGTAGTCTGCTTCCTTAAGTTCATATCCAACATAGGGAAGGTTTTCAATGGTTTCGATCCAGATCCAGGAGACTCCGTTGAATTCATATACATCAAGATACTGAAAGGTCTCTCCGTCTAATCGGAAGTCATAAATTACATTCTCTCTGTCACCCTCATCTGCATCAGGAAATAAATCATCAGCCATAAAAGGGATATGATTGCGTGCCGGATTATCTGGGTAAAAAAACCGGGAACCAGTGACTCCGAAAACCGCAATATAGTCTTCAGTGGTAAAAACATACCCAAATCCGGCATCCCACCAATCGGGATAGAGCAGGAAATGGTTAAAGGTAACCTGTGCCACACTTCCTTCCCGTAAGGTAGGATAGCGCATGGTCAGTACCAGGGGGACAAATTCTTTGGCAGGGAAAGTGTCACTGAAGGCATAGTTCTGTTGCATAAAACCTCCCAGCCTTTCATAATCTGTCTGGGTGATAGTGTATTCTATCTCTTCATTATAGGGCCCTGCCATTTCATCCAGGTCGTGGTACAGGTCTTTATTGGGGTCACAGGATATAAACAAAAAGATGCTTATAAAAAATACCCACATCCAATTTTTTTTATTGTGTTTCATAATCTGGAAATATTGTTTGTTATAAAAATCTTTTGTCATTAAAATCTTACACGAAAAGAGGTGGTCCATGTGCGTCCCCAGCCGTAGTAAACAGTAGCAACATCTGGACGTCCCAGGATGCGTTCATTTGTTTTGGGGTCAATGTATACCCCATCAGTAGCATCTCTGATGGCCTCAGTATTAAAGAGGTTGTTGATATTGGCCTGCAAAGTAGCATCCAACCCGGCAATTTTGAACCTGTATCGCAGGCTGAGGTCTACCATTTGATAGGCGGGCATTTGCCATGAATCCTGACCTCTAAGATTAATATCACCCCGGTCTTCTACGTTGAAATCAGCAAAGAGCCTGTCATAATGGTTTGCATCCACTCCTAACCTTACATTGGGTACTAATTCATAGGAAAGCCCTAATGCTGCTGTGATTTGTGCGGAATTTCCCACCATTAATCCTTTTGCATATACCTGGATACTATCAAGAAAAACCTGGTCTTCGTCAAATACTTCGGCAATCAGGTCATCCTGCCATTTCCAGTCACCATAGGAGAACATACCCCTGATTTCAAGTCTGCGTTCAGGTCTGATGGTAAAATCGATTTCCAACCCCTGGTGAAGGGCATCCAGACCCGTAATGTTGGCGATAACACCCTGTCCGAGGTTTCTAACCAGTGCCTTATCGAGCCATTCGGTGCGGTAAAGGATTACATTGGCAGCCATAAGTGGGGAGCGGTACCCGTATCCTATTTCAGATGAAAAAACCCTTTCATGGTTAACCCCGGGGTTGATTACGTTGGTAAAACCCACAAAAGCGAACCTGAAAAAGGGTGCACGGGTAAAATAACCCGCATTGGCAAAAACATTATGACTGGCACTGATATTATAATTTGCACCCCCTTTAATACTCCATGCCATAAAGTCGACCCAGTCTGACTGCTGGGGTTGAAGGGCCTGCATATTCATAATGCTGTTGTAACTATTCATGTAGGAGGCATAAGCTACAGAATCGCCTTGTTGCTCTGCTGCAGCAGCCTGGTTGAAGAATTCATCAGCTTCTGCTAAAAGTTTTGGTCTTTCCGGCGAATCCTCATCGTAATAAAGAAAATAATCGGTACGACGGTAGCTGGTGTTGGATAAGGTACCGGAAATAAAAGCCGAGTACTGGTCACTTACATATTCTGCCTGAGCAAATAAACCACCCCAGGCTACTTCTCCCAGGTCATGATAAGCAATTTTATCGCCTATGGTAAGCCTTGCCGAGGTTTCCCGGTTCACATTGCGACTTACTACTGAGCGGTCAATGTTATGAATTTGATTTTCTCTGGTCATTACATCCTGGTAGTGGGTACCTCCCAGCAAATCTGTTATCTCCTGATAATGGTATCCTCTGTAATAACGAAGGTCCAAACCGCCGGTATATCTGAAGTTCCCTTGCTCTGTTTGCAATGAAGACAAAATGCCGTACCAGTCATGCTCATTGGTGGCGTTGGCTACAATTACACGTGAACCAGTAGACGACAAGCTGTTTTGTTCCACAGCATAATCAAAGTCCAGTAAACCATAGGGGGTAAGCTTGGTATCTCCTGTAGGTAAACCGGTATTTCGGTCAAACTGGTACCAGTTATTGTTAGGTCCAACCATCCTGCGTCCTCCACCTGAAGAGATGGATGCATAGGCTGCTGTTGACAGGGTTGTGTTGGGGCTTACAGACCAGAAATGGTTCATAGAGATTTGAGGTTTATGGTACTCATTGTGCGCCGAGTTAAAGTACTGCCCATTGAGCAAACCCTGTGAAGGGTTATAACGAATGCCTCTTTCATGTTCTCTGAAGGTTTGAACAAGCTGACGGGGCCAGCGTTGATTGTGCCACTGTGGGGCACCAAAAGCAGTAAAACTTACAATGTGCCGATCGTTTAGCTGTTTTGAAGCATTAAAAAAATACGACCACCCGTCAAACTCAGTACCATCTACAAAACCCTGTCCTGTTGTTCTTCCGCCCAATGCTGTAACGGTCCAGCCGTTGTCCATTAAACCGGTCGACAGTGATACCGACCTTCTTTCATAGCCATCGTGTCCAAAGCCATAAAAAACAGTACCACCTTTTCTTGCATCTGTTGTTTGGGTTACAATATTGATTGTTCCTCCTACGGAGCTTATGGCAAGTCTTGAGGCTCCCAATCCACGTTGTACCTGCATTGTCTGGGTTACATCAGATAAACCGGCCCAGTTTGACCAGTAGACCCTCCCGTTCTCCATATCGTTTACCGGAACGCCATTGATCAAAACACCAATGTTATTGGAATCGAAACCCCGCATGTTGATACGTCCGTCGCCAAATCCACCGCCATCTTTAGTTGCATACACACTGGGTGTAGATTTAAGAATTTCGGGAAATTCCTGTGAACCCAGTCGTTCGCTGATTACTTCAGCGCTGATGGTAGAAATGGCTACAGGGGTTTCTCTGTCGCGGGCAATAGCAGATATGGCCACTACAAACTCTTGCAGGAGAGCAACTTCAGGTTGCAGATCCACATTGATTACTCTCGTGCTGCCATCTACCTCAACTTCTTTGCGCTGCATACCCACGAAGGTAAATACCAGCACAGAGCCTGTCTCTGCCGTAATGGCATACTGACCATTGATATCCGTCACAGTGCCCGTGGTAGTTCCCTTAACGGTTACGTTTACACCAGGCAGAGTTTGCTGATCCGACATGTCGCGAACAGTACCTCTTAACTGCAATTCTTGTGCCTGCACTTCTACAATAAAAAGACACGCAAGAAGAATCAGAAAATTCACGTAAAGCTTTTTGCTCATAATTCCAATGATTTATAATAATTTGGTTGAATTGTATGTGTTTGTTTTCAAAATTAAATTCAAAACTACTAAACACAATCCAATTTCCATGATTATTTATGATTAAAAAATCTGATTATTTACTTTTTCGCCAGATAATCTAAAAATCAATGCATCAAATAGAATAACTGTTCCTGCGCTGAGACATTGAATTCAGTTCTTAAATGAATTTTAAACTACAGCGCCTTACATTGTTGACTAACTATTTTCTACAAAGGTTAAGGGCTCGAGCAATGGTGTTTCATTCCATTCGGGCGCAACGAATTGGAGTGAGCAATCCCGGCGATAATGAGATTTTCAGATAATTGTTAATCATAACCGATACTCAAAAAATAAATATTGGTAAGATTGCGGATATCCATATTGAAAAAACAGAACAATAAAAAACCGGACCCCCCATGGTGAGGATCCGGTTCCAAAAGATATTTTATTAGATTTTTTGCTAATCGGTTTTTTCGAGTTTTTTGGGTTGAACGATGATTTCTTCATTATCGGGATCAAAATCCACATGAATTTCATCACCTTCCTCCACATGAGATTTAATAATCTCCTCGGCAAGCGGGTCTTCAAGATACTTCTGGATAGCTCTTTTGAGAGGCCTTGCACCAAATGCTGAATCCCATCCTTTTTCGGCGATATACTCCTTGGCTTTCTCTGAAAGTACAATCTTGTAACCCAGGTTTTCAATACGATTGTAAAGGTGAGCCAGTTCAATATCGATGATTTTGAAAATATCTTCCTTCTCAAGGTTTTCAAAAATCACAATATCATCTACCCGGTTAAGAAATTCAGGAGCAAACGATTTTTTCAAAGCATTTTCAATAACACTCTGAGTGTACTCTTTGGTTCTGGATTGCTTGGCAGTTGTATTGAATCCTACTCCCATGCCAAAGTCTTTCAACTGGCGGGACCCAATATTTGAGGTCATGATAATAATGGTATTCTTAAAATCGATTCTGCGTCCAAGGCTGTCAGTAAGCTGTCCGTCATCAAGCATTTGCAATAGCAAATGAAACACATCCGGGTGAGCTTTTTCTATCTCATCAAGCAGAAGCACAGAATAGGGTTTTCTTCTTACTTTTTCAGTCAATTGGCCCCCTTCTTCATATCCTACATATCCGGGGGGTGCACCAATCAGACGACTTACGGCGAATTTTTCCATATATTCACTCATGTCAATCCGAATGATGGCATCGTCAGAATCAAACAGGTGCTTTGACAATACCTTGGCAAGGTGTGTTTTACCAACACCTGTGGGACCAAGAAAAATAAAGGACCCAATGGGTTTGCTTGGATCTTTCAATCCGGCACGATTACGGCGAATAGATTGCACCACTTTTTTGATGGCGTCATTCTGACCGATAACACTTTTCTCAAGATCCGCTTCCATACTGATGAGTCGCTGACTTTCGTTGAGTGCAATTCGTTGCACAGGCACACCGGTAATCATGGATACCACTTCAGACACATTCTGCTCGGTAACCACTTCACGATGAAGCTGCGACTCTTCTTCCCAGGCTCTTTTTTCTTTTTCCAGCAAATCCATTAACTCTCGTTCCTGATCCCTGAATTTGGCTGCCTGTTCATATTTCTGGCTTTTTATAGCCTTGGTTTTTTCTTCCCGCACAACATCGATGCGCGATTCAATATTTATAATATTTTCAGGAACACGTATATTGGTAATATGTACCCTTGACCCTGCCTCGTCAAGTGCATCAATGGCTTTATCTGGCAGACATCTGTCGCTGACATAACGATTGGTAAGACTTACACAAGCTTTTATTGCCTCAGGCGAGTAGGTAACCAGGTGATGGTCCTCATATTTCTTCTTAATGTTGTTGAGAATTTCGATAGTTTCATCTGCAGTTGTAGGGTCGATAAGCACTTTCTGGAATCTTCTTTCCAGTGCACCGTCTTTTTCAATATGCTGCCTGTATTCATCCAGGGTGGTAGCACCAATACATTGAATTTCACCACGTGCCAGTGCCGGTTTAAACATATTGGAGGCATCCAGTGAGCCACTGGCTCCACCAGCACCAACAATGGTGTGCAACTCATCAATAAAAAGAATTACATCGGGAGTTTTTTCCAACTCATTGAGCAGGGCTTTCATGCGCTCTTCAAACTGACCACGGTACTTGGTTCCGGCCACAAGGGATGCAATATCCAAAGTAACAATCCTTTTGTTAAACAGTGCCCTGGATACTTTTCTCTGAACAATTCGCAAGGCAAGGCCTTCGGCAATAGCAGATTTACCTACTCCGGGTTCACCTATAAGTATTGGGTTGTTCTTTTTTCTCCTGGAAAGAATCTGAGCAATGCGCTCAAGCTCCTTCTCACGACCCACAACAGGATCCAGACGATCTTCTTCTGCTGCTTTGGTAAGGTCTCTTCCGAAATTGTCCAAAACCGGGGTTTTGGATTTATCCGAATATTTCTTGAAACCACTACCGCCAAATCCACCACCTTCTGAAGATTCATCATCCTCGCTGCTATGTGAAAGTTCACTTTTGGGATTCAGGCCACCCAATTTACCCTCCTCGGGATTGTTTTTGAGCAACACTATTTCATCCTTAACACTTTCATAATCAATGTCGTTTTGCAACAACAGCCGGGTGGCAAGATTTTCTTTGTCCTTTAAAATTGAAAGCAGCAGGTGCTCAGTACCGATTACTTCGCTATTGAACACTTTGGCTTCCAGGTAGGTTATTTTTAAAACTCTTTCAGCTTGCTTAACCAATGGGAGGTTATCAACATTCCGGCTTTTTTTTGAATCTGTGCGGATGGTTTTTTCAATGGTAGATTTAATCTTTTTGAGATCAACTCCCAGGTTGACTAATATCTGGATGGCAAGGCCTTCTCCTTCTCTTATAATACCGAGTAGAAGATGCTCAATACCAATATAGTCGTTGCCATTTCGAATGGCTTCCTCACGACTATAGGTGATTACATCTTTGACTCTTGGGGAAAATTTCGCTTCCATAATTGTAATTGCGATAAATTATTAGTAAAAACAGGTATTTGGGTTATCAAAAGTATATACAATATTAACTAATTCGACTGAAAGATTTACATTTTTTATTCACAATATCTGTGAAAGGATACCCTGACTCAAAAGGTTTAAACTCAAAGCAGGATTTAACAGGGTATTTGACAGTAAATTCAGCAATATGTTCTTATTAACAAAAAAAATGCCGTTTTGTTAGCAAATAGTTCTATCGGACGAATTGTCATGCTAAGTTTTTACACAAAAAAAGCGTAATTTCGTGGCTTGAAAACCGAACTCCCAAATAGTAGGAAAAATACTAAACAAAAAGTATGTCAGACGAAAGAATAACAAAGGTAAATATTGAAGATCAAATGAAGAGTGCCTATATCGATTACGCAATGTCGGTAATCGTTTCCAGGGCACTGCCGGATGTAAGAGACGGGTTAAAACCTGTTCACCGGAGAGTTCTTTTTGGAATGTCAGAGCTGGGTACATACAGTAACAGACCCTACAAAAAATCCGCAAGGATAGTAGGGGAGGTGCTGGGTAAGTATCACCCACACGGCGACAGCTCTGTTTACGATGCGATGGTCAGGATGGCACAGCCCTGGTCTTTGCGTTATCCCCTGGTAGACGGCCAGGGTAACTTTGGTAGTATAGACGGCGACAGCCCTGCTGCCATGCGTTATACCGAAGCCAGGCTGAGGAAAATTTCGGAAGAAATTCTTGCCGATTTAGACAAAGAGACTGTTGATATGCAGCTCAACTTTGATGATACCCTTGAGGAGCCAACAGTATTGCCCGCAAAGGTTCCCAACCTGCTTATCAACGGAGCCAGTGGTATTGCCGTAGGTATGGCTACCAATATGCCTCCGCACAACCTTTCAGAAGTTATTGATGGTACTATTGCTTACATTGATAATGTAGACATTACTATTGATGAGCTTATGCAATTCATCAAAGGTCCTGACTTTCCCACAGGTGGCCTTATTTACGGACATGATGGCGTTAAAGAAGCCTACCGTACCGGAAGAGGCAGAATTGTGGTAAGGGGAGAGGCCATAGTGGAAGGTGAAGATGCTGGCAAACAAACGATTATTGTTACATCCATACCCTACCAGGTAAACAAAGCAGAAATGATCAAAAAAACTGCAGACCTGGTCAATGATAAAAAAATTGATGGGATTACTGATATAAGAGATGAGTCAGACAGAAAAGGTATGCGTATCATTTATGAGCTGCGAAGAGATGCCGTACCCAATGTTGTACTTAACCTTCTGTATCAGCACACTGCCCTGCAAACCGCATTCAATGTAAATAATATTGCATTGGTAAAAGGCAGACCCGAAATGCTCAATCTTAAGGACATTATAAAATACTATGTTGAGCACAGGCATGAAGTTGTAGTTCGCCGTACAGAATACGAATTGCGCGAAGCCGAAAAAAGGGCACATATTCTGGAAGGATTGATAATAGCCCTTGACAACCTTGATGCAGTTATTCAGCTTATTCGGTCTAGTAAAACACCGGAAGTTGCCAGAAACGGACTTATTGACAGTTTCAGCTTATCAGAATTACAGGCACGTGCTATTCTTGCCATGCAATTGCAAAGACTTACCGGTCTTGAAATTGAAAAGATTAAAGAAGAGTACGAAGAACTGCTCAAGAGGATAGACTATTTCAAAAATATTCTGGCCAATGTAGATCTGCGTATGGAGATCATTAAGGAAGAACTTAAAGAACTAAAAGACAAGTTTGGTGACGAAACACGCACCGAAATAGAATATACAGCCAATGATTTCAGAATAGAAGATACCATAGCTGATGATGATATGGTAATTACTGTTTCGCGCATGGGCTATATTAAAAGAACACCGCTGGCAGAGTTCCGCACCCAGGCCAGGGGAGGTACCGGTTCAAAAGGTTCCACTACCCGTTTAGAAGATTTTGTGGAATACCTTTTCCATGCCACCAACCATAATTACCTTATATTCTTTACCGAACAGGGTAAATGCTATTGGAAAAGAGTATTTGAAATTCCTGAAGGAGCCAAAAACACCAAGGGCAGACCCATTCAAAACCTTATAAATATACCCACTGACGATAAGGTAAAAGCCTTTGTAAATGTAAAGGACCTTACAGATAAAGAATACACCAGCAACAATTTCATTATTTTGTGTACCAAAAAAGGTATCATCAAAAAAACATCCCTGGAAGCGTATTCAAGGCCACGTGCCAACGGCATTATCGCCATAAATATACGTGAAGGAGATGAACTGCTGGAAGCCAGCCTGACCAATGGAGAAAGTGAAATCCTTATTGCTGCCAAGAATGGCAAAGCTATTCGTTTCCCGGAAAAAATTATCAGAGCTCTGGGCAGAGGCGCCTCAGGTGTCAAAGGAATCACCCTGGCAGGTGCCAGTGATGAAGTTGTGAGTATGGTCTGCGTTAATGATCCGGAAAGTTCATTGCTGGTAGTTTCTGAAAACGGCTATGGAAAAAGATCTTTCCTGCAGGAATACCGAATTACAAACAGGGGAGGAAAAGGAGTTAAAACCCTTAATGTTACAGAAAAAACCGGGCAACTTATTGCCATGGTAAATGTTTCTGATGCCGATGATTTAATGATCATCAACAAATCAGGTATCACTATCCGGCTGTCTGTATCCGGATTGAGAAACATGGGTAGAGCAACACAGGGGGTGAGACTTATAAATCTGAGAAAAGGTGATACTATAGCAGCGGTAGCCAAAGTTCAGGAAAAAACAGAAAATATAGAAATACTTGCTGAAAATCCTGCTGATATTGAAGAACCCGAAAATGGAACAACTTTTGATAATACTGAAGACAATACTCCCGAAATAGAGTAGTTTAATCTATAGCAGTAACTATAAATATTACCGGGAAGTAATTTGCAATTTTTCAATTTATACTACTTTTGTAGAAGTTTTATTTGAATCTTAAACAACAAAAACAAATCGACAATGAAAAAAATCGCAGTTTTAGTAATATTGTGTTTGTTTGCTGTAGATATGGTGAACGCACAGAGAAGAGAGCTTAGCAGAGCCAACCGGCAGCTGAACAGAGGAAACATTGAAAGAGCATTTGAACATATTCAGAATGCTGTAAAAGATGCTTCAACCAAAGATGATGCAGCCACCTGGGTAACCCATGCAAGGATTATGATTGAAATATCTGTTGCAGAAGACCCGGCAATTGCTCAACTTGCTGAAAAACCGCTGAATATAGCCCTTGAGTCAATCAATAAGGCTGAAAAACTTGATGAAGACAAACAAAACTACCTTGATATCCAGCAAACACTCTTGGTGTTGTCAGAAGCCTTTTTTAATGAGGGTGCAATAGCATACAACGATGAAGCTTTTGCCGAGGCAAGCAATGCTTTTTTCCAATCTTACAAGGTAAGTCAGTCATTTGGATCTATTGATACAGCAACGCTTTATAATGCAGGTCTTTCAGCAGAAATTGCAGGCATGCATGACAGAGCTTACGATTTGTATTCAAAAGTTGCTGAATATGAATACGATCAACCTTTTTTGTATAGTTCACTGGCTGGGTTAAGCCTCCGCAAAGAAGATTTTGAACAAGCAGAGGAATGGATCAATAAAGGAAGAGCTTTATATCCCGAAAATCTGGATCTTATATTTGCTGAAGCCAATGTTTACCTTACCTCAGGCAATATTCCCGAAGCCCGCAGGGTTCTTGAACTGGCCATTGAAAGAGACCCCGACAATGCCAATCTCCATTATGCTTTTGCTGTAAATTTCGATCAAATGTCAAAAGACACCGTTTTCAGCGAGGAGGAGAGAGAGTTTGCATACGAAGAGGCTATTAAAGCTTATGAGAAAGCTATTGAACTGAGACCAGACTATTTCGATGCCATTTACAATCTTGGTGCGCTATACTTTAATCGAGGTATTCAATTGTTTCTGCAAGCAGATAATATACTGAGGGAAGGCTACACCACTGAAAATTTGAAAAAGTCTTCAAAGCTGGAAGAAAAATCTAAAGAAGTATGGAGTGAAAATGCCCAGCCATACCTTGAAAAAGCATTAAGTTTGATTGATGAAGATGATGTCAATTATGAAATTGTTTTGAGGTCGCTCAGAGAATTGTATATGAGAACAGGTCAGAATGAAAAACTGGAAGAAACCAACCAAATCTGGAAGGAAAAATTCGGAGGCCCTGAAGAAGAATAGTTTTAACCTAATGATATAATCAAAATGAGAAAGGTGGCAAATAAGAGCCGCCTTTCTTCATAAAATGTTTATTTAACATAATATAAATTATGGGACAACTGGGGTTGTCGATAAATATGAATACTTGAAAAACTTATCCACCCTATGTGCGCCCTTAATTTGAAAAATGTGAAGACTTAGGTTTCGAAATTTTGTGAACGGATTATCACATTGTGTAGAAAAGACAAAAACGATGTGTAGAGCAATTGCTAAATTTATTTTCCCTGCGATACCTCTCTGAGATTCGCGTAAAAACAAATCAACTGACTTATGCCAGGATAAATCGGATTCTGGATGACCATTAAAACAATATCCTTGAAACTTGTAAAGCAAAAAAAACACCAGGTAAATACGCTGGTGCTTTGAAGGAATAAAATAAAACTCAAATCTTAATTGGCCAATGGGTTTCTTAAATCAAAAACAATTTCAAATCTCTTCTCGCCATCCCGGTCTAAACGGTAGGACAAATGTGTCATTTGCTCATCCATGGAAACAATCCATAAATTACCACCGCCACCTTCGATTACTGATGCTGTGAATTCATCAGCAGGAAAATACTGAACAAATGCATTTCCTTCAGCATTGGCTACACCTCCGTACATAGACCCTTCTTCATGAGTACCATCTTCATGCAGATGCTGATGTCTGAATACAAGGTCGCCATCCTCTGCAGTAAACATCCATGTGCGGGAATGATCATCATCAACATGGAAAGGAATAAGTATGTGATCATCTTCACAAACCGCTACATGCATTATCATGCTCCTTCCTGCCCAGCTTTCGCCATGGTGACTGCGGTAGATTTGTTCGCCGGCAAAAGTTTGTCCACACAAACTGGCCAGGTTATTGAAAAAAGCTTCATGAGCTTCCAGTTGAAACAAGCCCGAAGGTTCCTCTGTAAAATCTTCTGCTGGCTGCGAACGTGGGCCACATGCAGCAAACAATAAAGCTACTGCCAATAATCCAAATAGTTTTAAGCGCATAGTTGTAAATTTTTGGTTAATAATTATCACAAATATACACAATACAAGTAAATTCTAATGAATTATTAAATCTTCCATGCAAATGGAAAATTTTCCAAAGTTTTTTGTCTGTAATCAAATTTTTATCCATTCCTTCAGTTATATTTAACATGGCGTTCCTCGTTTGAATGGCAAACCTTTAGATACTTTGGTAAATCCTTTTGGTCAATATTTGATTTGAAAAAAAGAATCCTTATTTTAGGGGATTAAAATATTGTTAAATGCCTCATGTTTTTAACTGGCAAAGGGTCGCTAATTTTTTTTAACCAG
>SLPR01000416.1 GCA_007131895.1 Bacteroidales bacterium
CTTATTAAAAAAACAGTCTTGTGCTATAATAAGCCATTGACCGCAGGTGTTTGATACAATAAAATATATAACACAGGTGAAATTAAGGTGTAGAAAGTGAAACGGGCAATGTCTTCCCATTATACACTTTATGCCCGTTGATGGCAAAGCTCATGATGTATTCAGCCATTTCTGCGGCGGTAACGGATGCATTGTACCCGGGAAATGCTTCCCTTTGCATTTGGGTGTCTACAGCTCCAATGGCAAGTGTGTTAACGGCAATTCCGGCGGGTTTCAATTCTTCTGCCAGGCACTCCGACATGATGGACAAAGCCCCTTTGGTGGCAGCATACAGCGACAATCCTGAGAACTTGACGCTGCCCTGAAATCCTCCCATACTGCCTATATTAACAATGTGCGAAGGGGCAGCAAAACAGGGAAGCAACTGCTGAATCAACAGAAATACGCCCTTTACATTTACCCTGAAAAGCTGATCAAAATCAGAGGATGTGTAATCTGCGAAAGGTTTTTTAATCAGGGTAGCCGCGTTGTTGATAAGAATATGTACCTCACCGTTGAAAAAATCCTTTATCAATGTCAATAATTCATTCATGTTTTCAGGGTTTCCCACATCAAAAGGGAGAAACCGGAAGTTGTTTTGCGATGCAAATTTCTTCAGCGGTTCGGTATTTCTGGATAATGCAATCACCTTATGTTCAGATGAAGCTGACAAGAGGCCGGCAAGTTCAAACCCAATGCCTCGTGAAGTACCCGTAATGATAATGTTCATCTGTTTAAAATTTGATTAAATCGGTTCCCGCTCAAGCGGGAGAGCTCGCCAACAATACTCATACTTCATGGTTTAACATGCTGCGAATTATAATCATTCCGCATGTGTGTCAATATTATTGTCATGGCTCGGTTCATCTGCTTTCTTTCAGATTTGAAATGGCAAATTAACCGTTGGCATTCTTTTTCTTATTCAGAAAAAACCATACATACCCACTGATAACCACCGTTGTAATAAGTTGTATCCACAGGGCAATCCCTACAAATGATTCGTTGGGTCTGAGGGTAATGAGGCCCCATTGTACCGAGAAAAACTTCATAGCATAATAAAGGCCTTTGCCAAGGATGATGGCGGTAAAAATGGCTATTACACCTTGCATGTGCCGGCGCAACAGGTAAAATATTCCCACCATGGCTGTCAGTTCAATGGCAATGAGAAGCGCTTTAAAAAAAACCGGGTGGGTAGCAATTACAAAGGAAAATACCGGTAGCGTTAATGCCAGGATGTATGCATTATTTCGGTGGGTGTGCATCATGGCCAGCACCACCATGATTCGCATGGGTTCTATGAAATAAACAGGAAAAGGTAATATGTGCGAAAAGGTGGGCATGAGATAAATGAAAGCCAGCGCAAAGCCATCGAGCAATGCACTTTTTAGGGTTACCTTAAGAGCGGGGTTTTGAATACTTGCTTGCATCTTTCCTGGGTTTAGTATTTATAATGATTTTAAATAAGGGCCATTAGAGGATTATATGGGTTCAAAAATAAGAAAATTATCACAGAAATCTTAATTTTGTCACAACAGTAGTTTGTCAGAATTAAACCTGCCTGTTAAGAAACATATTGATTGTCATTATATTGTAAAGATAAACTAATATTAAATCAGCCAACAGGCATGGGTTGGGGCATATTTATCAGTTGTAACAACGGTATACGGAAATAGTAAAAAAAAGCACCATGGACAGAAGAGATTTTATCAGAAAGGGATTTTTATTCGGAACGGCCACTGGTATTGGTATGTCAGGGCTGGCAAGTGTTTCAGGAAATTTATCGCTTTTACGGCCTGAAAGCACCAAAGGGAATTATGATTTGGTTGCCGTAAGGGGAGATGATATCGTGGCCATGTTTGAAAGTGCCATGCAGGAAATGGGAGGGATGTCGCTGTGGGTGAAGCCCGGGCAGACCGTAGTAGTAAAACCCAATATTGGCTGGGATGTGGTGCCAGAGCGGGCCGCCAACACCAACCCCGACCTGGTGGCAGCCATTGTAAGGCATTGCTTGCAGGCCGGTGCAAGAAGGGTAAATGTTTTCGACCATACCTGCGATAACTGGCAGCTCAGTTATACCAACAGCGGCATTGAAAAAGCAGTTCAGGATGCCGGTGGAAGGATGATTCCCGGAAACTTTGAACGAAACTACCGCGATGTTACCATACCCGGTGCCGTGAGGCTCAAAGAAGCCAAGGTGCATGAGCAGATTCTTGACAACGACGTGTTTATTAATGTGCCGGTGTTAAAACATCACAGCTCTACTTCACTCACTATTGCCATGAAGAATTTGATGGGAATAGTGTTCGACCGCCGTTTCTGGCATCGCAATGACCTGCATCAATGTATCGCTGATTTTTGTCTGTATCGAAAACCTGACCTGAACATTGTAGACGCTATGCTGGTAATGACACAGAATGGCCCGCGCGGAACTTCTACCGCTGATTTGGTGCGGAAAAACAGCTTGCTCGTTTCCTCTGATATCGTTGCCATTGATGCCGCCAGTGCCCTGATTTTCGGTGCGCAACCTTCTGATATTGGATACATGTCTATTGCTGACCAAATGAATATCGGCAGTATTGATCTTTCCGGTAAAAATATCAAAAGGATTTACCTCTGATGTGTATCCGGAAATTGCTCTTACTAAAAACTGACTGAAAGCTTGATTAAATAACGCTATCCGAAACTTTCAGGTTTTTATAACCCAATCCAATTTTTAATCCAATAATTATGAAGCTAAAACATCTGAAAAAAATCCGAATTCTTGTATCTCTGGTGGTATTTAGCTTCCTGCTGGTTTTCTTCCTTAATATCCATACGGGTTGGATAGATGCTGTTTCCACGCTGTTTTTGAGATTGCAGTTTTTCCCTTCTTTGATAAGGTTTCTGGCCATTAGTTTTTCCGTAGCTTCTCTTGGATTTGTACTCATTTTGCTGCTTACATGGTTGTTTGGCAGATTGTATTGCTCCTCCATTTGTCCTATGGGAACCTTGCAGGACATATTCATCAATGTCTCCCGACGCTTCAGGAAAAAGTCCAGGAGGCGGTTTGTCTTTAATCCCAACAAAAAATTAATTCTAAGATATTCTGTTTTGGGAGCCACTTTGATTCTTTGGGTTTTTGGAAGTCTGTTTCTTTTGAACCTGCTGGATCCGTTTTCCAATTTCGGCAAAATTTCGGTTACACTTATTCAGCCCGTTTTTAGTCAATTGAACAATGCATTGGCCTACTTGCTGCAAAGCTTTGATGTGTATGCTGTTTCCCCCATGTTGCCCCAGTCTTTGCCCTGGAATGTGGTGGCTGTTTCATTAGGGGTGCTGGCAACCATACTGGTGATGAGTGTGATGAGAGGACGGTTTTTCTGTAATTCTCTCTGTCCCGTGGGTTCGCTGCTTGGGCTGGTTTCTTCCAAAGCCGTGTACCGGATTGCTTTCGACGATGAAGGTTGCACGCTATGTCGTAAATGCGAATTTGCTTGCAAGGCAGAGTGTATTGACAGTAAGAATAAAACTGTTGATTATGGCAGATGTATCAGTTGTTTCAATTGCTTTACTTCTTGTTCCAACGAAGGTTTGCACTTCGAAAACACGCTGAAAAAGTCAGAAGCACAGCCTATCCAGCCACAATCCGGGGGAAACCAGAAACGTACTTTTTTGCTTACCCTGGCCGGAGGCATGCTCAGTATTCCATTGCTTAATAAGGCAAGCCGTGCATTACCCTACAATACCAGCGAACCCGGGATGATACCTTCCGGATCGCAACTGCCCGTAACACCTCCCGGTAGTTTGGGATACGAACATTTTACCTCCAAATGTATAGCCTGCTATCTTTGTGTGGGAGCCTGCCCCACCAATGTTATTGTACCTTCTTTCTTTGATTATGGTATGCAGGGTTTTATGCAGCCCAAACTGGACTATCATAAGAGTTTCTGCAATTTTGATTGTATTAGATGCTCTCAGGTTTGCCCTACCGGGGCCATTACCGAACTGGACCTTCCCACCAAGCATATTGAGCAAATCGGGGTGGCGAAGTTTTTGTACGAAAGTTGCATCGTTACAGTAGATCGAACAGACTGTGGTGCCTGCTCAGAACATTGTCCCACAAAAGCTGTTACCATGGTTCCCTATCATGGTGTCTGGCTGCCTGAGGTAGAACCCGATTTATGCATTGGATGTGGTGCCTGTGAGTTTGCATGCCCTACAGAGCCCTAC
>SLPR01000436.1 GCA_007131895.1 Bacteroidales bacterium
AGAAAAAGATGTTCTGTCATCCTTCCAGAGCGAAACACGCACAAAAATCAGAAGAGCCCAGAAGTATGAAGACCTGGAGATCATTGAGATTTCTGATAAAGGTTATGAGGAGGTTTTCAAGCTTACAGCCGACCGATATCGTGAACAGGGGATGAACTGGTTGGTTTCTGAATCTTACGTAAACCAACTAATGCAATCTGCAATTGCTGATCGGTTTCAAACCTGGGTTGCTCAATACCAGGGAAAAACAGTTACCGGTCTCCTCAGTTTCCTCTATAAAGACAGTTATCACGAATGGATTGGTGGAATCAATCCTGCTGAACGTATAGCCGGAGTGAATGAATTGCTTCACTGGACCATAATACAGGCGGCCCAAAACCAAAATTGCATCTGGTATGATTTGGGTGGAGCCAATACACCGCACCTCAGCAGGCCCAAATCGAAATACAGCCCGGAGGCCTTCCAGTATTTCGAGTTCAAAAAAAGAAATTTTAAAAGCAGATTGATTGAACCTTTTATGCAAATGGGGTGGATGAAAAAGTTCTATAAACAGCTTAGAAACCGCAGCAGTCAAAAGTAAATGACCGTTTCAACTCAAACAGCATATCACAAGCTTTTTGATTTTATTTCCAGGCATAACTTTAAGGGTTATGACCCCTATGACGGCAATCACACCCGATTTGGTCTGCTTAAAAAATACTATCCAACCAGGCTGGTACTAACCTATCTGAATAAATTCAGCCCTGTGAATTTTCGTCCTTTGCTCGGAATTTCCAGAAGTGAAAGCAATCAAACCCTGGCATTTTTGATGCGTGCAGTTCTTACCCATAACCCCGGCACAAGCCAGGCTGAAGAATTTATTCAAAACACACTCAATCACTTCATTACCAGCTCTCAAAAAAAAATTTATGGAGAACATGCCTGGTATGGTTTGGATTTTCCTGTACAAATGCTTAAACCCAAAACTCCCTTTGATCATTCCATACCTGATGTGATTGCCACCGAAGCTTGCGCCCTGGCCATTCTTCAGTATGCGCAAAAAGAACATAAATATGATTTGCTGAAAGAATATATTACCGGGGTAGTCGGTTATTTTATGAAACATCATCTGGTAGAATCAGGAAACAATACTTTTTTCAAATATTATCCGGATTCTCCCCTTCACCAGGTAACTTATAATGCTTCAATTATTGCTGCAGTATATTTGCTGGAAGTCGATCATATTGAAAAGGAAACAACCTGGACAGAAACTGCTAAAAAAGCCATTGATTTTGTTGTCAACCGCCAGCATCCTGAAGGCTACTGGAATTACCGAATCAATCTAAAAACCGGTGAAGAAAAGCAGCAAATAGATTTTCACCAGGGTTTTATTCTGGATGCTTTGCTTCGGTTTATTCAACTCGAGGGAAATAATAATCCGGTAGCAAAAGAAAGTTACAAAAAAGGTCTTGAATTCTACCACAAAAAGCAATTTCTTCCCAACGGTCAGGGCATTTACCGCTACCCGCGCAAATGGCCGGTAAATATCCACAACCAGGCCCAGGGTATCATCACCTTTACCCGCGCAGCAGCAGCCGGCTTCGGTGAAAAATACCACCACTTCGCCCGCACCATAGCTCAATGGACCATCCAAAATATGCAGGATAAAGACGGGCATTTTTATTTTCTAAAGTATCCTTTGTTTACCAATAAAATCCCTTATATCCGCTGGAGCGATGCGGCAATGGCGTATGCGCTGGCAGTGCTACTTAAATACGAGAAAAAGCTTCAATAACAAAAATGCTAAAAGTCTCCCTCACCCACGACGTCGATCGCACTGAAAAAACCTATCAGTTTTTTACCCATGCGTTAAGGGCATTACAAAAGGGCGATATGCGTTCAGCTGGTTATCACATGGGATCCTGGAAACGGAGGAAACAGGTTTACTGGAACTTTGAAGATATCATGGAAATTGAAGATAGATTTGGCGCACGCTCCACATTCTTTTTCCTGCTAGAGAGTTATCCGTTTAACCTTTTTAAGCCCAAAAGCTGGAAGTTATCACTGGGCCGTTATGATATACATGAAAAACGGATTGCTGAGATCATTCAACAGCTTGATGCCACCGGCTGGGAAATCGGATTGCATGGATCCTGGGCATCATACAATAGCCTGGAGCTCCTGAAACAGGAAAAAAAAATCTTGGAGGCTATTGTTGGACATCCCATAAAGGGAATACGTCAGCACTATCTTAACTGGAATGAAAATACCTGGCACCTGCAAAAACAGGCGGGATTTCAATATGACACAACCTGGGGTTTTACCAGAAAGACAGGCTACCGTGATAATAAGGTAAAACCATTTGCCCCCTTTAACGATCATTTTACAGTTTTTCCCATGGCCATCATGGATTCATGCTATATGAATACGCCTGACAAGCGAGGAGAGCTGCGCAAACTCATTCAGGTTACCCGTGACAATGATGCCATCCTCGTCATCAACTGGCACAGCAACAATTATAATGAAAAAGATTTTCCCGGTTACCGGAAGGCTTATATCGAAATCATTGAAGCATGTAAGGCAGAGGATGCGAGGTTTGGTAAGCTAGAGGAGTTTTATGAGGAAATGATGGAAGAGCGAAAGAGCGATAAGGCGTTGAGGCGATAAGGCGATTACCCGATACCACTCACCATCGCAAACACGCCCACTCGCACTTTCACACCATCCCAAACACGAATCATCGATAAAAAAATGCCCAATACACCCAACCACCAACCCGGCGCTATCATCATAGAAGGTCACGTTCAAGGACTCTCCAACACACGTTCTCTTGGCGAAGCGGGTATTCCTGTTATTGTAGTGGATAAAAATAATTGCATAGCCAGATACTCTAAATACTGCCGGAAGTTTTTTAAATGTCCCGATTTTCAATCGGACGCATTTGCTGATTTTCTGATTGATCTGGGTGAGCGAGAAAACCTGCAGGAATGGATGCTTTTACCCTCCAATGACCATGCAGTATACAGTATCTCCAGACATAAAGAAAGGCTGGAAAAAATTTATAAGGTCATTACACCATCTGAAAAAATCATTTCACAGATTTACAATAAACAAAACCTGCTTACAAACGCTGAAAAGTCAGGGACACCTTATCCTGCCTCCTGGTTCCCGGTGAAATATGATGAACCCATTCCCGGCAATCTGCAATTTCCTGTATTGGTAAAAGGAAAATTTGGTTTGAATTTTTATAAAAGTACAGGAAGAAAAGCTTTTCTGATTCAGGATGCTGCAGGACTGGATGATTTATTGAAAAAATTGTCTGCCCAACTACCTGCAACGGATTTGTTTATCCAGGAACTCATTCAATTGAATGCTGAAAACAAAACCCTTTCCTTTTGCGCCTTTTGTGATAAGGGGGAGGTAAAAGCTTTCTGGATGGGTAAGAAGCTCAGGGAGCATCCTGTGGAATTTGGCACCGCCACCCTGGCAGAAAGCGTGTATGTAGAGGAAGTCATCAAGCCAACTGCTCATTTGCTAAAACAATTGAATTATACAGGTCCCTGCGAAGTGGAATTTTTACTTGACCCTGCGGATAATCAATACAAGCTTATCGAAATCAATGCGCGCACATGGCTTTGGGTGGGTTTGGCAAAAGCTTGCGGAGTGAATTTTGCCCTAATGGCATATAACTATGTCAACGGTATTGAGCAAAGATATCCAAGCCAATACGAAACAGACAAAAAATGGAAAAATATTTTTACAGATATTCCCTTTTCATTGCTTGCCAAGTTTAAGAGAAAATATACTTCTATTAGCAATGGGAAAAAAGGCAAAACAATTGATGCTTTGTGGATGAAAAATGATAAGCGTCCATTCTTTATGTATCCCGTATTAATATTCAATTTTTTTAAAAACAGATAGTCAAACTATGAATATCGCAGTATATCTGGCCCATCCTTCTCAGTATTATGTTTTCAGACAAGCAGTCAAGAAGTTGAGAAAAAAAGGCCACACTATATTTCTGTTTATAAAGTCAAAAGATATCCTTGAAGAGTTGTTAAGGTCAGACGGTGAAGATTATGTCAATCTCTTTGCTGAAGAAAAACGAAGCGGATTCATTGGTTTGGTTTCCAGTGTATTTAAGAGGAATAATGCATTCCTGAAACACATGAGAAAGAAGAAAATTGAACTGCTTGTAAGTGCCGCATCTGATAGTTCACAAGCCTCCTTTTTAAGAAGAATTCCTTGCATTATTCTTAATGATGATGA
>SLPR01000232.1 GCA_007131895.1 Bacteroidales bacterium
CAAGATTCTTTTCGTATTCACTTACACTTTGCTCTTTGATGTAATTCCTGAAAGCTACTTTGATATAGCCTATATGCTTTCGTATGTAATTGATATTATTGCTATCTACAAGTGCCTCGATAGCTTCTACAAGCTCTGCTTTAGACAAGCTGTTATACCTGGCAGTAAGATCCTCTGCTTCGGTTTCGCTTTTGTCATCTTCTTCCAGGTCATCATTGCCTTCTGTATCTTCTTCTGTATCTTCTTCCGGGGTTGCAGCTCCTACAGGCTCTTCTTTTTCGGTTGTTTTTTCAGGTTCAATCTCCTTAGGCTCCTGAGTAACCAACGGATTTTCATCAGCAACTACCTCTTTTTCTGAAGCATCTTTTTCTTCTTCATCCTTCCCGGGCTCCTGAGTAACCGCAGGACTTTCATCAGCAGCTACCTCTTTTTCTGAAGCATCTTTTTCTCCTTCATCCTTCCTGGGCTCCTGAGTAACCGCAGGACTTTCATCAGCAACTATCTTGTTTTCCGAAGCATCTTTTTCTTCTTCATCCTTCTTGGGTTCCTGAGTAACCGAAGGACTTTCATCAGAGACTACTTCTTTTTCTGAAGCATCTATTTCTTCATCAACTTCCGGAGTTTCCTCTTCTTTTTTGTTTTCGGTAGCAGCGGATTCAGCATCAGGTTCAGTCTCTGTAGCCTTAGGTTTCTGGTTTTCAACTTCTTCCGGATTATGCTGTTCTTGTTCCGGATTCAGATTCTCTACCCCTTCTGTCCTTTTATTCTTATCAGATTCGGGGTTAAGCAGCTCTTGGTTTTCCATCAAAGTAAAAATTAAAAGTTATTAACTAATTGTTAAGGAAGAATACATGGCAAATTACAGTATCATGGATGTTTTAACTACCAGACCAAATTTACCTTATTGTTTAAATAAAAATGAGCACAAAAGTACAAATATAATTTCAATGCAGTAGGCAGATTTTCAGCAAATCTGAGACTAAATGCCCTATGGGATTAAATTTGAGCCAACCCCTGATCCAGGTCGTTGAGGATGTCCTCAATATTTTCTATTCCAACCGAGAACCTCACCAAACCATCGGTAATCCCTGAATTTAAACGGGATTGCTTGTCCATTTTAGAATGTGTCATGGAGGCAGGATGCTGAATCAAGGTTTCTACTCCTCCCAGCGAAACGGCAAGCATGGCAAGTTTAACTGAATTCATCAGCACTTTTCCTGCTTCGAGTCCCCCCTTTAGCTCAAAACTTATCATACCGCCGGGACCATCCATTTGCTTTTGGGCAAGCTCGTATTGAGGGTGTGATTTTAAACCGGGATATCTTACCCATTTTACTTTGGGATGTTTTTCAAGATAATCAGCCACCTTTATGGCATTTTCCTGGGATCTGTCCATTCTAATGGAAAGCGTTTTTAACCCCCTGATAACCAAATATGCCTGATGAGGATCCATGTTGCAGCCCAGGATAACCATCATAGGGCGCAATATATCATACAATTCTTTTTCCCGGGTTACAATAATACCTCCCACGATATCTGCATGGCCGTTTAAAAACTTGGTGATGGAATGGAAAACAACGTCAAACCCAAAGTCCAGCGGTTTTTGAAGGTAGGGACTACTGAAGGTATTATCACAAACGGTAATCAGATTATGTTCTTTTGCTATTTTTACAACCGCCTCAAGGTCTGTAATATCCATAGTAGGGTTGGCGGGAGTTTCAATAAAAATCATTTTGGTGTCAGGCCTGATGGCTTTTCGGATGTTTTCCGGCTCGCAGGTGTCGAGGTAGGTAGCTTCCACTCCAAAGCGTGAATAATGCTTTTCCATTACCACGCGTGAAGGACCATAAACAGCTGCAGTACTAATCATGTGAGCTCCCTGCCCCAGCAATGCCATGTAAATGGTATTGACGGCTCCCATGCCCGAGCTGCATGCTACACCGCGATATCCGTTTTCAAGCTCTGCCACCAGGTTCTCAAGAGAATCGATGGTGGGGTTGTTGATACGTGTATAGATATAGCCGTCATCTTCACCGGCAAAGCAGGCTGCGCCATGATCGGCATTTTTAAATCTGAAAGTTGATGTTTGGTAAATCGGAACCGTAGCACTACCAAACTGGTCTTCAAATGCTCCGGCATGAATGAGTTTGGTGTCGAAGCCTAAGTTTTTTGTTTCCATTGTTACTGGTGTTTTTATAAATTTTGCGGGAAAAAACCCTTTATATTAATAATCATCGGTATCGAGCATAACAAGCGTACAGTCCTCTAAAACTTCGATACCGGCAGCCCTGGCAAGTTTTTCAAGTTTGGAATTGAAGCTTCCGGGATTAAAAATAATTCTTTTGGGCTTGAGCTCTATGATATAATCCAGATAGGGTTCTTGTTTTTCGGGGTTCAAGTACATGGTTACAGTATGAAGACCAGGTATATCAACCTTTTCTTTGATAATTTTTACCGAATCAATTTCAGCTTCCACTTTCCCTATCGCCACTACCTCATGTCCGTAGGAAAGAAGTCGTTTAACTGCTTTATAAGCATACCTCACAGGGGTGGGACTTGCTCCCAGCACTAATGTTTTCTTACTCATAGGGTTGCAAAATTAGCATTTTATTTGATGGTAACAATAGAAAATTCAGGGGCATCCATAACGTGTTTTTTCACGGTACAGGCACCGGCTGCCTTGATGAGGGGTTCTCTGTACTTGTCCGGAAAATCGGCGGGCAAATGAATCTCTATTTCTATTTTATCGATAAGCCTTTTGTCAGGATTGAATCTTGTTTTTTGTTCAAGCCTGATTCCTTCCTCTGAAAGATTGCGCTGCTGACAAAAGGATTTCACATACCATCCGGCACAGGTGCCAATGCTTACCATAAACAAATCAAAAGGAGATAAAGCAGAGTTTTCTCCTCCTGCTTTCTCTGGTTGATCCGTAATGATTTCAAATCCCTTGTAGCGTGCTTTAACAATTTGCTTTTCACCTAATATAATTTCCATTGGGTTAACTTTTAAATGATGAATATAACGAATGCTGGTGGAACTTTGGTAAGATCTGGTTCTACCAGGCATTCCATTGACATTATAATAACATGCAAACAGTTTTTTGGTTTAATCCGCCTTTTTATTCCATCTTTCTTCAAGTGCCTTCAAAAACCATTCAGGTGCTGCACAGGGCCTGCCTGTTTTCATATTAACAAAGGCAAGTACCGTTTCGCCGGTATTAAGCAGTTTTTGCTGCTCGTTGTATACCTGATAATAAAAATGCATACGTGAAGCGGGTAGTTCTTTGATAATTGTTCGAATGGTAAGCAGATCATCATAATATGCAGGGCGCAAATATTTGATTTGCATAGAGGCAATAGGCATCATCACACCTTTATCTTCCATTTCCCTGTAGGTCATTCCCAGTTCGCGCATAGCCTCTGCCCTGGCCACTTCATAATACTCAGGATAGTTGCCGTAATATACATAACCCATTTTGTCAGTTTCTGAATATCTTACCCTGATCTTTGTTTCACTTACGTACATGAGTATTTTTTGGTGCAAACCTAATGATTTTTTCGTAAAATTGCCCCGACCCTAAAACAATTACCCGAACCCATCCTCTCTTCGGATGGATTCGGGTAGTATCACAATCCCTTTTCACGGCAGGATTACCCTTCGTTGATGACTTCTCCTTTTATGCGCAGAATTACCTGTTTGTTATCGGCATTGGAGTGAACAATAACAGCCTTATTGATAACATTGGGACGATTAACCGTGGTATACTTTACCTTGATAACCCCTTGCTCTCCCGGCAATACAGGTTCTTTGGGCCATTCGGGAACAGTACATCCGCATGAGGCTTTTACATTGCTCAGTACCAGTGGAACCTTTCCTGTATTGGTGAAGGTGAATTCACATGTGGCATCGGCTTTAAGAGGTATCTGCCCGAAGTCGTGTGTGGTTGATTTGAATTCAACATGAGGCAGTCCTGCTGCTTCTGCTTTGCTTTCTGCATTTGGAGTCTGAGCAAATGTCAGTGTGGTTGACAGCAACCAAATCCCTAAGAGAATCGTTTTCATGTTAAAATAATTTAAAGTTCGCTAATCTGTAATTTACCTGATATCCAACAGGAAAAGCAACCAGTGATTTTTTCCTTAGCTGCATTTGCAATACCTGACGCGGAAGAGCAATAAAGCTTACAGGAATTTTACAAGTTTATTATTTCGCAAATCTGTGAATGGGTGGAAAG
>SLPR01000525.1 GCA_007131895.1 Bacteroidales bacterium
AATCAATAACAAAACAAGTTTACAAACGTAAAAAGATGATGAAAGCGGCCAGAATAGAACCATGAAAATTACGGTTACAACATGTTCCATATGGCTGACATCATTGATTCCATTAACCTAAAAAATTCAGATTGAAATGAAAAGATTATCACAATTATTAATGTTAGCATTGTCTGTAGTAATATTTGTAAGTTGCGAAGATGAAGATGACCATGGCTTGACAGCCGTTGCAGGCCATGATCAGGAGGTCAGTGTGGGTCAAACGGTTACGTTGAATTCAGGAGAATCCATTGATTTAACAGGAGAGGGATTTACCTCCTCATGGAGTTTCGCCGGAGTGCCCGATGGAAGCAACGCAACCATTAACAATGCCGATTCGGAAACCGCTACATTTACACCTGATGTAGCAGGAGATTACCTGGTAAACCTAACCATTGCCAACAGTTTGGGAGAAAGCTCCGATGGATTGATGGTAACCGCAACAGCAGCCGGTACCATGGAGATTAGCGGTTCGTACAGCGATGATTTGCATTTGATGAACATAGTGGAAGATCCTGACAAACCCGACTACCTGGTAACCAATGATGTAACAGTAAGTGCACGCCTGATTATAGACCCGGGTGTTAGAATAGCTGTAATGAGTGACAACCGCATCAGGGTTACCTCCAATGGAGTGCTGGAAGCCAATGGTACGGCCACTGAGCCCATCATTATTACCGGAAATACAGCATTGCCCGGATATTGGAAAGGGATGTTGGTGGAATCCAACAATCTGGAGAACGAAATGAACCATGTTCATATTTCCTATGCCGGAAGCAACGCTATTTCATCAGGCCGACCCAGAACAGGTTTGCATGTAGAATCAGGAAGGCTCAACATCAATAATTCTACCTTCACCAATATAGATGGCTATGGTCTTTCTGTCAGATCAGCCGAAAGCCGCATCCCTATGAGCAGCAACTATTTCGACAACAACAACCTCGGAGCCATAAATATGACAGCAGGCCAAATCAGAGATATTGATGAGGCCACGGACTTCAACAATTCTGATATTGTTCTGGATGGAAGCAATATTAACTTAAGCACCGACCATGTATGGAAGGCAGCTCTGAATGGCCGCTATCGGTTTTCAAACGATATAAATATATACGATAATATAAGCATTGAAGAAGGTGCTGTGTTTGTGGCAGACAACAATGTGCGGATTTATTTCCGCCCGGATGCCATTTTAAGAGCTTCAGGCACAAGTGCAAATCCGATTATTTTTAAAGGTAGCCTGGAACAGGCAGGCTCATGGAGAGGAATAATGTATGAAAACTCCAGCCTGGAAGGATTCATGGAACATGTACATTTTGCCCATGCAGGCCACAGCAACCTTGCCAGCGGTTTCCAGAAAACAGCATTGGGATTCGGATCAAGTGCAAGACTGACCCTCAGAAATGCTCACTTCAGCGATATTGATGGCTATGGTGTTTATATCCGCTATGATGGTATTAGAGTAAATTTTGAAAACTCCCAATTTGGTAATGGAATAACACAGGCAGCTGTACATCTGAGGGCGCAGCAAATTGCAGGGATTGACACCCAAACAGATTTCGGAGGCAACCATGTGGAAGTGCAGGGTGCTAATCTTGACGAATCGGCTGATGTAACGTGGCCTAAACTTAACAATGGGGCATACCTTTTTAACGGAACTACCACTGTTTTCGGGAAAGTCACCATACAACCCGGGGCAATTCTCGAGTTTGACAATGATGCCCGGTTAAGGGTCAGGAATGATGGCGTTTTTATTGCCAATGGTAATTCATCCGAAATTATTGTTTTCACCCGAAAATCCGGCTCTGCATCACACTGGACAGGACTTGGTATCGAAACCGCTTCGCTGGAAAACAGTTTGGATTATGTAGAAATTTCCTATGGAGGCAACAGCAACCTGTTTTCAGGAGTAGGTCAGACCAACCTGGCTTTAGGAAATAATGCCCGCCTTACCCTTACCAACAGCACTATCAGCAATAGTCTGGGATATGGTATTGATGTAAGGTCTAGCGCCGATCTTACCGAGTCAGGCAATACCTTCTCCAACAACGCCAGCGATGATATCAATTTTCAATAAATAAAATGAAACGATTATCACAAAAAAACGCTTCCGGTTTGCTGACCGGAAGCGTTTTTTTTATTATTCTTAAATGGCTGACAACAACTTCTCGTAAAACTCCATCCTGTTTATTATGGCTTTTGTGATGGGATGCTCCTCTCCTATTACATCCATGGCAATTTCATAAGCTCTGTCGAAATGCCTGCTGCAATTTGCAGCGTCATCCAGCCTGCAGTAAAGTTCAGCAATGCGACCATAAACCCGGGCAACCTGATGATGCTTTTCGCCAAAACTCTCTTTATACAAATCAAGGGATTTAAACAAATTTTCCCGGGACTTTTCAAATTCTTCCAGCTCCATATAGGTGAGCCCAAGACTATAATACCCCCCCGCTACAAAAGGGTGTTTATCACCAAAATTAACCCTGTCACCTTCAAGCACCCTGTACTGAAAATCCAGTGCTTTTTCAAAATTCCGCTGCGAATAGAAAGAATTGCTCAGGTTATACATCACCGAGAGGGTATAGTTGTTGGCCGGACCAAATTTCTCCATATACACATCGAGAAGCATCAGGTTAATGGAATCAGAAACAGGGTATTCACCCAGCCTGTAATAATTGCCTGCCATATTGAACAGGGTAATCAAATAAGTAGGACTTTCTTCACCATACAACCTGCGGTTCATATCCAGCAGTTCTTGCTGCACTTCAATGGCTTCTTCTGTCTTTCCGGTTTGACCAAGCGCAATAGCGTAATTCTCAACAAGCATCACCCGGGTACTATTGATTTCTGCCCCAAGCAGCTCCATGATCTCTATAGCTTCACGGCTTACCTGCAGGGACTCATCAAACCTGGAAAGATCTTTCAACGCAGCAGCCATATTGGCCTTGGCTGATAAAAGTTCCCATGAAGGGGTATCGCTGGCCAGCCTGAGAATTTCAAGAGACTTTTCAGCATATTCAAGCCCTTGCTCAGCTCTGGCATCAATTCTTGCAATGTGTGCCTTAATATTCCAGGCACTGGCGATTTCTTTGGGATCAACCTGTGACAGATTTTTTGAATAAAGACCAATAGCAAGAATAATCAGACTGTCCGCAACGGCGGATTCTGCAAGGTTTCTGTGGTAAGCTGCAATATCTCTGTACAAATGTGCACGCGAAATTTGAAGTGCACGCGAATCAGGGAATCCGTGATGTAAATCCAAAGCCTTGTAATACAGCTCTCCTCCCCTTTTCCATTCTCCAAGCCTTGTCAGGATCATTCCCGTTGAATGGTAAAGCTCAGACTGAAACTCCGGGCGATTTTCAATATTATCAATCTTTTCAATGCTGTTTTCCAGCAATTCAACCACTGTTACTGTTGCTCCCTGTCGTAGTTCGGGATCAGCAGATTCAAAAATATCAAAAACGAAGGCCAGCAGGTACTCCGCCCTTTCCTTCTCTTTGATGGTTTGGATAAATTGAGAAATCCAGAAAACCAAAGCTATCAGCAAGGCAACATTAAAAAATGTGACAAGCCACACCTTCTTCTTATTTCGCAGGTACCTTTTGGTCAGGGAGTAACTCATGGAGGGTTGCCTGGAGTGCAATGGATGCATGCTGAGCATATTCTGCAAATCATGAAGAAGTTCGCTTGCACTCA
This sequence comes from Bacteroidales bacterium, assembly GCA_007131895.1. GTDB lineage: Bacteria > Bacteroidota > Bacteroidia > Bacteroidales > UBA7960 > SKVR01. The sequence goes on from SLPR01000525.1 coordinate 3,736, forward strand.
GAAACCGTTGTTCCGGTTCATTAGCCAGACATTTAGACAGGATGGCCGTAAGGTCTTCCCTGATGATTTTTTCCTTCAGTCCTCTTATAGTCCCGGATCGCAGCGAAACCTTTTGTATGGCATCTCGAACTTCGCTTTCCAATCGCCCTTCCTCTACTTTTGTATAATCAAAATGCTTATTTGTGAGAAGGACATAAAATACCAGTCCGATTTTAAAAATATCAGACTCCACCGAAGGGGGAGCAGAGGAAAATTGCTCAGGTGCTGCATACTTAAGGGTGCCAGTGAAAGAATCTGCTTTGTAAGTACCTTTCTCCTGGTTGAAGATAACCTGGGCAATGCCAAAATCAAGCAGTTTGATACTCCCCTCCTTATTGACCAGAATATTGGCCGGTTTAATATCATGATGAACAATCAATTTGTTGTGGGCATACTGCATTGCATTGCATACCTGCATAAATAAGCGTATCATTTCATGGAGCCCGGGCTTCTTTTCTTTGCAGTATTCATCAATTGCCTGACCTTCTACATATTCCATAACGATGTAAGGATATCCTTCGGGTGTAATTCCCCCATCGTACAACTGGGCAATATTAGGATGATTGATTCCTGCCAGAATTTGTTGCTCCTGCCGGAATTTATCCTTCAGAAACTCCACATTGCCCTTCACTTTCATGATCTTCACCGCAACCTGCTGCTCAAATTGCCCGTCATCCCTGGAACAAAGATAAACCCTGGCCATACCGCCATGCCCTATCTCCTTTGTAACCCTGAATTTGCCGAATTTAGCACCCGGCTGCAGCAGGATTTCCTCCGATTCGTCTCCTAAGTCTTCATCTATATTTTTATGAAGCGAACTAAAAAAAGCATCTGCTTTGGAGGAGTTTTTCAGGAGCTTCAATACCATGGTATCAACACCCTGATTCTTGTCATCATGGGTGCAATGCTTGTCAATCCATTCTTTCCATTTATGGGATGGCAATTCAAGACAAGATTCGTGCAATTCGGAAACTCTGTCCCAGTTCATACAATTACATTGGAGTTAATAAAAGAGTACCTGCTCAGCAACTCATTGTTCGTTAAGTTCAATGTACAGCCATGCTTTGGCCATATTCCAGCTGCGTTTAACAGTGGCCGGGCTTATATCAAGGGCAATCGCAGTTTCTTCGATGGTCATTCCGCCAAAAAAGCGACACTCCACAATTTGAGCTTGCCTTTCATCCTGAAGTTCAAGCTTTTTCAGCGCATCATTGAGCATAAGTAAGTCTTCTGCCGTTTGATCACTCAATTGGATATTGTTATCAATATCTTTCATCTCGACCTTCGTAGGGTTCTCTCCTCTTTTCAGGGTCTGTTTTCTGAGAGATGCATTGATAAGTATCTGTCGCATAGCCTTGGCTGCAATAAAAAAGAAGTGTGAACGGCTTTTCACATCAAATGTTCCTGCCTGTATGAGCTTCAGATATGCTTCATGCACAATGGCCGTTGTATTAAAAGTATCGAGATTGAAAAATTGTTTTCGAAGGTGATGGGCTCCCTTTTGCAGTTCATCATAAACGATGGGGAAGAGCGCATCCAATGCGTTCTTATTTCCATTGCTGAACTCATGCAGATAAGTGGTAATCTCTGAGGAGGAGACAGATTGGTTTTGAGTCATGGAATTTTTTATATGTGTTTTTGTTTCATCTCAAATATACTATTTTTTTAGCAATTGGGGGTTTTTGAATAGTCTGAATTTCCAGGATGCAAATGATTTTTCAGGCAAGACTTGCATATGCACAAACCCATAATTTTATTATCTTGCATGAAATTAGGAAAAATCCGGCAATCTTCCCGGGATCCCAAAACATTTTACATGCAAACTAAAGACAAAAGCAAAATCCTATCCGCATTACTTTTTCCGGTAATCCTTATCATCATTATCTGGGGGGTGAAAATCACGGAAGATATCTTACAAACCAGTTTTCATACATTTGGAGTTTTTCCATTGAAAACGGAGGGGTTGAAAGGAATTATCTTTTCTCCATTGATTCACGGGAGCTATCAGCATTTGTATTCCAACACGTTGCCTCTGCTAATACTGGGCTGGGCTTTGTTTTACTTTTACCGTGAACTGGGGCTCCGCATTACCCTGTTTGCATGGATCATGAGTGGACTCTGGGTTTGGGTATTTGCCCGGGAATCCTGGCACATTGGAGCCAGCGGCATTATTTACAGCTGGGCAGCCTTTCTCTTTGTAAGCGGGGTAATTCGTGGCCATCCGCGCCTGATGGCATTGTCGCTGCTGGTGGCATTTTTGTATGGCAGTCTGGTATGGGGGATATTCCCCTTGCGGGAAAGAGTTTCATGGGAAGGCCATCTTATGGGGTTGATGGCAGGAGCAGTGCTGGCATTGTTTTACAAAGGTACCGGTCCACAAAGGAAGCAATACTCATGGGAACTGGAAGAAGAAACAGATGATGAAACGGATAGCGATGCCCCGCCCTACTGGATGACCAGTCACTCCACGGAAGATGCGAAAAAACCGGAAGAACAAAAAGCGAAAAATTCTTCAGAAAATGAAGATCCCCAACCTGTGAGAATCAAATACGTCTATAAACCCTTCGGAGAAAAAAAACCACCCGCCACAGAAAAAAAATAAATTAGCCGAATCAATATCCGCTTCTTTCCATATCCCTTTTGTTATCTTTTTGCTTAAGGGTTTCTCTTTTATCGTAAAGCTTTTTCCCTTTTGCCAGGGCGATTTCCATTTTGGCAAGCCCTTTATCGTTGATAAACAAAAAGGTGGGTATCAGTGTCAGCCCTTTTTCATTAAGTGCAGACTCAAGTTTTTTCAATTCCCGGGAAGTGAGCAAAAGCTTGCGCTCCCGCTTGGGCTCATGGTTGTTGTAGGTTCCGTATTCGTACTCTGAGATGTTCATATTTCGTACATACAGCTCACCCTTTACAAACGCACAATAAGCCTCATTGATACTTGCTTTTCCGGAGCGCAGCGATTTTATCTCTGTACCGGTAAGTACCATTCCTGCAATAAATTTTTCCAGCAGGAAAAATTCAAAAGATGCCTTTTTGTTTCTTATGTTGAGTTTGTTAGCCATAGCTCTGTTTGGGGGCACAAAAGTACCAAAATTTTAGCAGAATTCATGCAATTAATCTTTATCTGCAGTGTAGTTTTGCGGATAAAAACAAATTCTCACTAATTTTACCCCATGCGGCAAATCCCAGAGATGTTTTTCAAATACAGAAAATGGATGCTCGCCATTTTGATGGCGCTCCTGCTGGGAATATGGATTTTTTCCCTTCGGCAGCAATTGTTTCCTGAAGTTTTCAGCACGGTAATGTATGATTCAGAAAAACAGCTGCTCAACGCTACGGTGGCCCGTGACGGGCAATGGAGATTTCCTCCCGGTGAAACGCTGCCGGAAAATTACAAAACAGCACTCATAAACTTTGAGGATCGTTATTTTCATTATCACCCCGGATTCAATCCACTTGCCATAGGGCGCGCCATTTTGCAGAACCTGAAAAATGAAGGGACAAAAAGTGGTGCGAGCACTCTGAGCATGCAGGTAATCCGGTTGAGCCGGCAGGGAAAGCCCCGCACCATCAGGGAGAAAATCATTGAAGTATGGCTTGCCATACGCCTGGAGCTCAGGTACAGCAAGGAGGAGATTTTGCAGATTTATGCTGCCCACGCCCCCATGGGGGGAAATGTTGTAGGGTTGCAGGCTGCTTCATGGAGATATTATGGACACAGGCAGGAGGAACTGTCATGGGCTGAGGCAGCTACCATGGCAGTATTGCCCAACAGTCCTTCCCTGATTTTTCCGGGAAGAAACCAGGAATTGCTTGTTCAGAAACGCAACAGGTTGCTGACCCTGCTACACAAAAGAGGATACATAGATGATGTAACCCTGCAGCTTTCGCTTGCCGAACCGGCACCAGGTGCACCTCATCCCCTCCCACAGATGGCTCCCCATCTTTTTACCAGAAGCATTCTGGATGGTAAAGAAGGGAAGCAAATTTACACCACTATCAACAGCGATTTACAGCAAAGATCTGCAAGGGTGATACAGCGTCATCATGAAATACTCAGGGCAAATCATATCCATAATTTAGCTGTTCTGGTGGCAGATGTAAATACTGGAGAAATACTTGTTTACTGGGGCAACGCCCCGGAAAGCAAACTTCAGGTAAATGCCGCACAGGTAGATATCATTTCCTCCAGAAGGAGCCCGGGTAGCTTATTAAAACCTTTTCTTTATGCCGGATTGCTGCAGGAAGGGCAAATTCTCCCTCATTCTCTGATTCCTGATATCCCCACCCATTTCCAGGGGTTTAACCCCGAGAACTTCACCAGAACCTACGATGGGGCAGTTCCGGCAAGCCGGGCACTGGCAAGATCTTTAAACATTCCTGCAGTGCGTATGCTGCAGGATTATCACCCCGATAAATTTCACGCATTGCTCAAAAGCTGCGGAATGAATACTTTTGAAAAGCCCTCTTCCCACTATGGATTATCTATGATACTGGGCGGTGGCGAGGTTACCATGTGGGAAATTGCGGGAGCTTACGCTTCCATGGCCCGCAGCCTGAACAAATTTCAACAAAATCCTCTGACCCCGGAAGAAAAAACCTTTCATCCACTAAGATATACCACCAAGCCGGAAGATGATCCCAATTTTTCACAACCCTCCCCTTTTAGCCACGGGGTATTGTGGCATACTTTGGAAGCCATGATGGAAGCTGCCCGCCCTGACACAGAGGCAAACTGGCAATTGTTTACCGGCAACAGAAGAATCGCCTGGAAAACCGGCACAAGCTATGGCCATCGCGATGCATGGAGCATTGGTGTGAATGCAGGATATGTTGTGGCTGTATGGGCAGGAAATGCCACCGGAGAAGGCCGGCCCGGACTAACAGGTATCGCAGCAGCTGCCCCACTCATGTTTGATATCCTGGGAATATTGCCCCAACAGTCTTGGTTTACGATACCTTATGATGATCTGACACCAATAGGCATTTGTAAAAATAGCGGATACCCGGCATCTCAATTATGTGCCAGCACGGATACGATTCTGGCTCCACGGGTAGATATCCAAACAGGGGTTTGTCCTTATCACATCGCTGTTCATCTCGACAAAGAAACAGGGCAAAGGGTAAACATGCAATGCGCCTCGTGGGTAGAGATGCAGACGCAATCCTGGTTTGTGTTGCCACCGGTGCAGGAATACTATTTCCGGCAAAAAAATCCTTTTTACCGACCTTTGCCCCCGCTAAGGGAAGGTTGTTCCCCTCTATCTAATGATACCAATCCTATGCAATGGATTTATCCTTCAGGTTCTTCGGCCATATTCATCCCCTATGAACTGGATGGCTCACCGGGAGAAACCATTTTCAGGGTGGCACATCGTCATGAGAGCAGCGCAATTCACTGGCATCTTAATGAGCAATACGTGGGAAGCACAATGCATTTTCATGAAATGGCATTCCGCCCCAACGAAGGGTTGCACACGCTGCAAATCACTGATAACAATGGAAACTTCCTGAAAAAGGAAATACAAATTGTGATAAGAACCCCGCAATGAAAAGTTACTTTCTTCTCAGAACAAGAAGAGTAATTTCAGGCCGCATGCCCATTCTGCCAGGAAAACCAATAAACCCAAAACCCCGGTTAACATAAAGAAACTGACCATTTTGGTCATAAAGTCCGTTCCAGTTTTCATATTTCAAAGAAACGGGACTGAATTGAAACCAGGAGGTTCTTAATCCTGCCTGCATACCATGGGTGTGTCCGGAAAGGGTAAGTGCTATATCAGTATCAGGAATAACCTGCTCAGTCCAGTGCGATGGATCGTGCGACAATAATATCTTCACCGGAAAATCAGCATGGTCATTGAGGGCCTTATCAAGATCTCCCAGTTGCGCAAAGGGTGGTAGTCCCCAATTATCAACCCCTGCCAACATAATGGAGTCATTTCCTCTTACAATAAACCGGTGATCATTTCTCAGTAAAACAAAATCCATATCAGCCTGAATATCTTGTAATTGCTGAAGATTGGCTGCTTTTTCTTCAATGGTATACCAACGCCTGTAATCACCCATATCATGATTTCCAAGTATGGAGAACTTGCCATAAGGAGAATCGATACCGGCAAACAGTTCAACATATTTCTCAGCTTCAACCGCCTCATTATTTACCATGTCGCCGGTAAAAACCAACATGTCATGAGGGGTTTGTTTGATTTTATTCACTCCCCTCCTCACCGGACGGGTGCGGGCAAAACTTCCGAAGTGGGTGTCAGAAATCTGAATGATGCGAAATCCATCAAAAGCTTCGGGTAGATCCGCCAGGTGGACCTCTACCTCATTCACCTTAAAATTAAACCTGCCATAAACCACTCCGTAAAGCACCCATACAAACATCAAAACAGACAAAACAAATCCAATGGAAAGCAAAACCGGTGGTTTAGAGTGAGAAAAACGCATCGCTCCACCTGATGAAGCTCTCTTTATTATCCAGGAAACCAGCAAAACGATGTCGTGCAAAAGATTGAAAATCAAATAAACGATTTTAGGCAGAAAAATAAGAACAAACGCTCCGGTGATGTAAAAATAGTTTCGGTATTGCACATAATCGGACCAGGAACTGTTGCGAATAATCAGGACCCAAATGGTAGAAAAAACTATAAAGCAAACATCCATAATCCAGTAGCCCCGGATAATTTGCTTTCTATATTTGCCAAAGGGACGGTAATGGGTAAGTTTTCGTAAACCATAATAACCATAAAAATCAAGAAACAGAATAATAAGTAAGAGGAGAATCAGGCTTAGGATCATTGTGCAGCACTAAAAATGTTATAAATAGGGAAAGTAAGACTTATTAAAACTCAATCAACAATACAACCAATAACCATTGTTTTGGTTTAAGCTCACACTCAAATAGATGTTAAAATACACAGAATGTTTTTTAGCTGCTCCAGATATAGCAATTACAAACCCTCTTTAGCATTGGGTTATCTTGTGATTAACGACTTTGAAGAGCAATGCTGGCTAAGCAACTATTACACATGAATAATCAAACATACCGAATCCTCTCCCATTCCAGTGTTTCCAGTGCTGAAGTTTTTATCGGGCAGCAGGCAGGGTAATCACAAACATGGCACCTCCACCCTCGCGGTCTTTCACTTCGATGGAACCATGATGTTTTTCCACAACAGTTTTTGTTATCGCCAGGCCTATACCCAGCCCAAAATCGCCACCTGCGGTTTTGGTGCTGAAACTGGAATCAAATATCCGGGTCTTAATTTTGTCAGGCACTCCGGGGCCGGTATCTGTTATTGTAATGGAAATCAAACCTCTTTCTTTGTCAGCTTTGCACGAAATACCCAAAGCACCCTTATCCTCCATCGCATCGCATGCATTGATGATGATATTGGTCCATACCTGGTTGAGTTCACCTACAAAGCAATTTACCAGGCATACATCTTCCATTTCTGTTTCCACCTTGATATCTTTCAACCGGTTGCCAATAATTTGCAGAGTTTCTCTGATACCCTGCCTTATATCAGACACTTCCGGGTCTTTCCCTCCTTGCCGGCTGTAGCTTTTCAGGCTTTTCACAAGGTATTCGATACGGGAAGTAGAAAGTTTGATACCATTGAGAAAAATCCCTGACTGATAAGCATCGAGCAATAACTGAAGAAGAGGCTGGTTTTTGGAAGAACCCATAAAAGACTTTAACTTCTCAAAAACCACAGCATCCATTTCTGCCATGGTGCGCAACATGGTCCGGGAAAGCTCAGGGTATATTGTTTTGAGTTCTTTCATGCGCGAACGATGGGTGGAAGTATCAGTAAACTCGCGTTGAGCACCTGCTTCAAAGAAATACCTCACCAGCCCGGTATCGGGCAATGCAGAGGCTCTTTCGGCCATGGCTGGCAGATTCTCAGAAAGATACTCTACAGATCTGAGCAATGCAGAGGCCGGATTATTGATTTCGTGGGCCAATCCAGCGGTGAGTTCACCAAGGGTAGCCATTTTTTCCTGCGAGATAAGCGCATTGCGTGTCCGTTCAAGCTCCCTGATGATTTGCTTTAAATGGTTTCTCTCCTCCTCAAGCTGCCGTGATAAATTGGCCACCTCCACATGCAGCATCACCACTTTTCTGTACCGGTCGGCAAGGTTGGAAAAAATAAGACCCTGCAGCGTTTTGCTGATTTGCGGGTATTCATTCATGAACACCTCAAAACTATGATGGTCGAAGCAAAGACTCACTACTTTTGTACTGGCTTTGGCAGTGGTAAATACAGGTTCACCTGTCTGAAAGGACAATAACCCGATAAAGTCGCCCGGGCCGTGCATCCCTATCTGGGTTCCTGTATCTTCATCTTCTTTCACCTGGGCTACATACCCGTCAAGAATGATGTATAACCTGTCGTTGACATCCTTCTCACTGAGCATCACCTCTCCTTCATTAAAAACCTTTTTCAGGCTTTTCAGAAGCAATGAGTTGGGGATTTCATCCTTTATGGTTTTGACAAAGTTGGATTTGTCATAAACCGGCCGCGCAGAGGCTCCAATTACATTGGGACTTTGCTCCTTTGAAAGGTTTTTATTCTCAGGCATGGCGATAGGTTTTATACATACCCTTTGGTTCTGATAGCCTCCTGAATTCTTTCCTGATCAAGCACAGCCATAAACCGCAGCAATTCTTTCTCTTCCCTGATTACATATTGGGTAAGTTCATCTTTCACTATCTCCAAAAGATCTTTGGGATCCCAGGGCTTTGCAATGTACCTGTTGAGTCTGGCTTTGTTTACAGCCTGAATGGTATCTTCCAGTCCCGCCTGTCCCGTAACCAGTACTTTTCTTGTATTTTCGGTAAAGGAGTCCTTTTGCATCTCTATCATGAGATCAATTCCATTGTCACCGGGCATGATATGATCGCACAAGGCAAGGCCAATTTTATGCCCGTCTTCTTTGATTTCCTTTATTAGTTCTCGTGCCTCATCTGCAGAATGGGCCAGTTCAATGGGGAAGACCTCTTCAAGTGCGGCAAGATCACGCACTATAACATCTAAAACCTGAGGTTCATCTTCTACGCAAATGATATAAATATCAGACATGGTCTTAAAATTTAATTAATGATTACTGGCCAGTAAAAAGTAGCAAGAACAAGTGCAGAGGCTATGCCAATAATTCCAATTACGGCACCCACTTTTACCATATCGCTTGTATGAATATAACCTGTGCTCATGGCTATAGCATTGGGTGGAGTTGAAATGGGCAAAAGCATAGCCATATTACATGCGGAGCCAATTACCAGACTTGTTATAATAAGACTGAAACCTTCGCCTGCAATACCGGCTGTGCCCAGGCTTACTGCCAATGGAACAAGCAGTGTTGCTGTAACGGTATTGGAAAGAAAGTTGGAAAGCATCAGGGCCACAAGACCAAAGACAAGTAAAAGGGCAAGTTGAGGCAGTAGTTCCCAGCTAATACTTGAAACCAGCCACATAGCCAGCCCGGTATTTTCCATACTGATGCCCAGAGAAATACCTCCTGCTACCAACCACAGTACCTCCCATGGCAAGGCACGGATATCATCTTTGGTGAGCACACTGGTTATAGTAAGGGTAACGATTGGAATAAAAGCTATCATCGCGCTGGGAATACCATGACTGGCCTCGGTAAACCAGAGTAACACTGTTATGCCAAATACGAAATACAGAATTACAGCATTGGTAGATCTGTCAAACCTGCTTTTCAGTTCCATCTTAAAGCGCTCAAGGGTGGGCGGGTAAAAAAATCTCATGGTCGCCCATGCCAGTAGCAGCAGCCCTATTGCAAGGGGAAGCATCAAAGCCACCCAGGTACCAAAGGCAATATTGATACCTTGCTGACTCAAATTGGCAATCACGATGGCATTGGGCGGTGTGCCGATAGGCGTTGCCATACCCCCAATATTTGCAGCAATGGGTATGCTGAGGGTTAACATGATCCTGAACTTATCCTTCATATCAATCTGCCGGGCAATGGGAATGGCTACTGTCATCATCATGGCTGTGGTAGCGGTATTGCTCATAAAGGCTGACAAAGCAGCTGTAACCATCATGAGCCCCATTACGATAAATACAGGCTTTTCCCCAAAGGGTTTCAACAAAACGTTGGTAAGGTTCTTATCCAGATTGTATTTCACTGAGGCAGATGCCAACATAAATCCACCCAGAAAAAGAATGATTATCGGGCTGGCCAGGGTACCAAAAAAATTGCTGAAAGAAACCGGCTTATACCCTACCAATTTATGACGTATGTCGCTGACAATTTTTGTGTCAGCAGTAAGGGCATCGCTGCTTACCTTCACTGTTTCCCCCCATTCTAAAACGTTTACCTCAATGGGAGTGTAGTTTCTTGAGTCTTCTGCAACATACACTCTGTTTCCGTCAACAGCCTTCGAAGGAACCTCCCAAATACCGTCAATATGAGAAATAACAGGTGTTTTGGGTAATGCTGTGTCTGAATAGATAATCCCCTGCTGGCTCAACAGCGTGACTTGCATGAAAATTACAAGCATGGAAGTGGAATAAATAGGAAGCGTTTCAAACATCCAGAAAACAGCTGCCATAAGAAAAATACCAAGGGCCAGATGACCTGCAAATGACAGTCCGGGAAAGTTTACCAGCAAGGGCAGAAGGAAACCAATGATCCCTAATAAAAGTCCGGCGATTTTTTTTGTTTGTTCTGAGCGATTTCTTTTTTTTAAGGGCATAGTTGTTAGTTATATTGAAGCTTAAACCTTATGGGCAAAGTAATACCCACCCTGACCGGTTGCTCTGAAATTTTACCGGGAGTGGCAACAGGGAATCTGTCGATGACTTTTAACACTTCTTCTTCGCAGCCATAACCCAGTGTTCTAATAAAACGGGGATTGCTGATGGTACCATCTTTTTCAACAACAAAGTTGACCAACACTACCCCTTCCACGTGATTCTCGATGGCCTCCTCGGGATATTCAATCAAACTTTCCACGAAATTTTTGAGTCCCCGGGTGTGCTGAAAAACCGGATATTCATCAACTAAATAGTGCACCATATTTTCGTCGTTAAGGAGAGTTTTGCTGACATTGAACTCATCCCTTGTAAAACTATATACCTGGGAGCCATTGATCAGTATAATTTCTTTTCCTTCCCCCCTGAGTTCTCCACATAAGGACAGGATAAGCAACAACAGTAAGGGCAAAAAACGACTTATTAAAAAGAAACGTACATTCACCACAACAGAATTTTTGCTCTGCATGACTGAAGAGTTAAGTTTGTAAGATAATGGGTTGTTTTGTTAATTTTATCGTGTGCAGCAAAAATACAAATTTTATAGATGAATTCCAGCCTATTGTAGGGTTTAATTTCAAAGAAAATACTCTCTACCCCTTTAGTTACCGCATCGCAATATTTGCTGCCCACTGAAAAACAGAAAAACCTGCAGAAAACATAGGCTTACACCATAAAAAAAGGCAGGAAAGCCCTGCCTTAGTGATGTGTGGTTAACAAAACAACATTGGACTAAAACACTAAAAACTCATGGCCGGAAATCAACCAGCACATTGCTTCTGCATTAA
>SLPR01000559.1 GCA_007131895.1 Bacteroidales bacterium
AAGATGCCGGCATATATTACTCTGCAGCTACTGGTCAACCCCTATTTGTTTCCGATGCCAAATACGACTCGGGGTGCGGCTGGCCGAGCTTTTTCGAGCCCATTACTGAAGGAGTCATTCTATACCGCAAAGATACTTCTGCCGGCATGGTTCGCACCGAAATCATCGATTCCTCCAGCGGATCGCACCTGGGCCATGTTTTCGACGATGGACCTAAGCCCACTGGCCTGCGTTATTGCATGAACAGCGCCGCGATGATATTCGTGAGGGTTGGCGACCAGGCACCTCCCCTGGTAAGAGATTACATGGAAAGGCATGCATCGCAGGCAGAAAAAGATGCTGTAGCTTCTTTTTTACGTGATAACAGATGAATCTCACCTGAGAGAAAAAACTTTTTCAGATTTTCCTGCTTTTTTAGCCAAAAAACCCTTAGGTTTGAGGCAGAAAAGCAATCTAAAAAATAGTAACACCTTAAATTACCAAAAAGATATGGAAAACCAGGTAACAGAAATTTTAAAGCAAGCCATCCTAATGGAGAACCGGGGCAAAAGCCTTTACCAGATGGTAGCAGCCCAGACTCCCAGCGAAGAGGTGAAAAATATTTTTCAAACCATGGCTGATGAAGAACAAATGCATATTGAGTTTCTCAGCAAACAGTTTGCTTTTTACCAGAAAAACAAGTCCTTTGATTTAAACCAACTGGAGGCAGCAGCAGAGGAAGATGCCATTGCCAACAGCATCCTGACAGAGAAAATCAAACAGGACATATCGGGTGCCGGTTTTGAGGCAGCAGCCATTTCCGCTGCCATTGACATGGAAAACAAATCCATTGAAGTATATGAAAAGCGCGCTAAGGAATCAACCGATGCCAATGAAAAGGAGCTTTACCAGTTTTTGGCCGACTGGGAAAAAGGTCATCACAAATTACTGCTCGAACTCAACAAGCAACTCACAGAAAAGGTATGGTATGACAATAATTTCTGGCCGTTCTAATTCATTCAAACTGAATTTCAGGGGCAGTTCCGGTGGCTTTACTGGTGCTGCCCTTTTTGTTTTGTTCTGAAGTTTAAAATCATTCAATGCAGTTTATTTAATCAGGTTTTATGTAGCTTTGCAAAGAAAACTAATTTATCCCGCAAGGAGTTAAAACCAAAGTTGTATTACATCTTAAGCCTACGATGAAAACATTAAACTTTCCCCGCATTACCACGCATGTGCTACAGGAGATGAAACTCAAAGGAGAAAAAATCGCCATGCTCACCGCCTATGATTTTTCAATGGCAAAAATTATTGATGATTCAGGCATAGATATCATTTTGGTGGGAGACAGTGCAGCCAATGTAATGGCAGGGCACAAAACCACTCTCCCCATCACTTTAAATGAGATGATTTACCATGCCAGCTCTGTTATGCGTGCTGTGGAAAGAGCACTTGTAGTGGTAGATCTTCCTTTTGGCACTTACCAGGGCAACAGTCGTGAGGCACTCAATTCGGCCATCCGCATCATGAAAGAATCCAACGCCAATGCCGTGAAACTGGAGGGTGGCCGGGAAATCAAAGATTCCGTTGACAGGATATTGTCAGCAGGTATTCCTGTGATGGGCCACCTGGGGTTAACCCCCCAGTCTATCAACAAATTTGGCACCTATGTAGTGCGGGCAAGGGAGGAAGAAGAAGCTCAAAGATTAAAGGAAGATGCAAAATTGCTTGAAGAAATCGGATGTTTTGCATTGGTACTGGAGAAAATTCCCGCTGCACTGGCAAAAGAAGTTACAGAAAACATCAAAATTCCTACTATCGGTATCGGTGCAGGCAGCGGTGTTGACGGACAGGTGCTGGTGATTCATGACATGCTGGGCATCAACCACGATTTTTCTCCCAGGTTTCTGCGGAGATATCACGACCTTTACGTGGAGATGAAGGGAGCTGTTGAATTGTATATCAAAGACGTAAAAAGCCTTGATTTTCCCAACGAAAGAGAACAATATTGACCTGAGCAAGCATAAACCGGGGCAGACAGCAAGTGACAACGAATGACCTGCTGACAAATCTCTCTGGTTTGTTATCTGAGAAGCTCCGAAATTATTGACTCGTCAATCTCTTTGGTACTAAAAGGTTTCATGAAGTATTTCGAAATCAACCCTGATTCAATAGCCCGGGTTATATCCGGGGTAACTTCATAACCTGTCAGAACGAAATAACACATGCGGGGATATCTGGATTTAGCTATGGAGATAAACTCCATCCCGGTCATGCCGGGCATATTCATATCGCTTATAACAACCTTCAAATCAGGTATTTCAGATAAAGCTTCTAAACCTTCTTTACCGGATGAAGCCCCGATAACTTTGTATTTTTTTCGAAACAGTTTTTCGAAAATCATAAGGTTAATAGGCTCATCATCAACATACAGAATTTTGATGTCATTACTTATCATGCTTTTTATTGCTAAGGGGTAATTCAATAATGAAACAACTACCTTGATTCAACGCAGATTCGCAATGAATGGTTCCATTATGGTCGCTGATTATGCGTTGTGAAATAGACAGACCAAGTCCTGTTCCTTTTCCCGGTGCTTTGGTTGTATAGAAGGGGTCAAAGATATACCTGAGATGATCTTCTGTTATTCCCACACCATTATCTGTTATTGATATTCTCACCCTATCATCAACCTGAAGGGTTTCAATATGAATTTTACCCTCTTGCTCAATGGCCTGCATGGCATTGGCCAGCACATTGAGAAACACTTGGTGCAACTGCCCTTCGCGCCCCATAACAAGAGGTTTATCCAGAGAGTATTTCCTTGTAATTTTCACCCTGGTTTTGTATTGATTGTAGAGCAGGGTAAGACCATCGTCAATAATTTCATGAATATTGCAATCGCTGGCAGGCAATGATTCGCTGCGATTGTACTTGCTCATACTTCTTACAATTCCGGTTACTCTCTTCACTCCGGCAGCAATGGCTTCAAACAAGGGGTTTAACTCTTCGAGAGAACCGCTATGATGGTCGGTTATATAACTTTCTACGGCAGCCGTACCGTTGGCGATAAAGTTGATGGGATTATTGATTTCATGAGCAACCCCTGCGGTTAAAATTCCCAGAGATGCCATTTTTTCAGACTGAATGAGCTTTATCTGAAGCGATTTCAGGCTTTGTATGGTTTTCTCAAGCTCCTCCTTCTGCTTACTGATGATCTGATTTTTATCAAAGAGTTCATCATTGATGGCTTTTAGCTCTTCATTGGCTGCTACCAGCTCTTCGGTGCGCTCCTGAACGAGGCTTTCCAGATGGTTTTTATATTCCTCCAGTTCCTTCTCTATCTTCTTTTTTTCTGTAATCTCAAGGCTGGTGCTCAACAAACAGGGCTCACCCTTGACAGTAATCTGGTTGCCATTGTAGTAAGAATAGTTTATTTTTCCTTCCTGGTGCCAGCTCATCACCTCTTTCCCCTTAACAAACCCATTCCGTGACAATTCCTCCTCAACAGACTGCCTGGATTTTTCATCAAGATTCAATCCTAATTCCAGCATGGTTTTACCTATGATGGACTCCTCCGGCAAATTGAATTTATCAGCAAACTGCTTATTCACCAGCATACATCTCCCATGCCGATCTGTAACGGAAATATCGATGGGTGCCGACTCAAAAAGGGTCTTAAACATTTCCTTACTCTGCCGCAACTCCTCCTCTGCGAGTTTCTTTTCGGTAGTATTTCTGCCAAAGAAACAGGCCCCGGTTGCCTTACCGTCCATCACTATGGGATTGCCAGACACTTCAATGTAGGTCTGTCTGTTCTCGGATTCAATAATATCCTCAAAAACAACACTTTCATTGGCCAGGATACGGTCATAGCGCTCTTTCCAATGCTGCCTTATGTTTCCAGGGAGGGCTTCCAGTAAATTGGTCCCTTTTTCTAAATCTACACCAAAGACACTTTTAAATTCACCTGCAAAAACATTATTGACATATTTCAGCTCATAATCTCTGTTCAGAGACCAGATGCTATCCATGGAGTTTTCGATGATGGCCTTTAAATCGGCCTCGCTTTCCAACAATGCATCTTCTGTTTTTTTCCTGTCTGAAACATCCCGGCAGATGCCCTCGTGAAACAATACTTTCCCGTTTTCATCCTTAATAAAACGGGCATTTTCCTCCAGCCAGATGATCTGCCCATCTTTGCGTTTCAACCGGAAGGTAACCAGCTCTGTGGAAAACTCAGAACTGATGGTTACTTCTTCTCTTTCTGACTCATGGACATAAATATCTGTTGGGATAAAAACTTTTTTCAGCTCCTCAAAAGAACTATATCCAAGCATTTTCACAAATGCCGGGTTTGCATCAACGAAATATCCTTCTGGTGTAGAACGATAGAAACCATTAGGCATGCTGTCAAACAAGTCCTTGTATCTTGCTTCGCTCTCACGAAGGGCCTCCTCTGACTTTTCTCTGCTGCGAATATCTGATTCTGCCTTCTCAATGGCTGCCTTATTGATAGAATAAATATTATAGCTTACTATGCCTAAAAAAACCAAAGCAACGGTGGTGTTCACCAAAAAATCGTTAAACTCATATTCGGAAATTGCCAGAGAGCTTCTGATCATGAAAAGAAAAACTACCAGAAGGGCTGCATTGACAAGGGTATACATCAGACTTAATCCCTTCTTTTGGTCAATAAGCAGGGGAGCCATTGCCAGGATGGCAAACAGCCACACTACGGTATCAAGCCTGGCAATCCCCTGATTTTTGCTGAACAACATAATCAGCCAGACCATAACCAGTCCTGAAATAAGCAACAAATTGGCAGACAACAAGTAATGCCCCCTGGTCAGCAGGACATAACATAAACCGAATACAATTCCCCCGGCAAACAGAGGCATTATAACGGGTAAGTAAAGTCCTCCGTGAAAATTGCTTGACAATTGCAAGTAAATTATGGTGGGGATCATTGCTCCCACAATAATTAGTGCCGACACTATCAGGTAATAAATAAATTTTGCTTTCAGCCGGACTATAAAATCGGCGTCTTTGTATGCCTTTAATGGATCAGGAATTTTGGATTTTTCCTTCATTGTATCTTCTTATGGGGGCTAAAGAATTGACGGGATGCAACAGTTGTTTCCGGCGATAGCCCAATAATTTAAAAAGCAGGTTTGTTGATTAAAATTGCACCAGGAGTTTTCCACTTCCTTATGTTTCACTTCACAATTTGATACGTGTGCAGTTTTACATTTCTGGCACGCTCTATTTACTGTTCAAAATTAGTGAAATTATAATCTGGTAATATAAACAGGGCTTTGGACTGTGAATGTGAATAAATATTTTAAAATAATTATCTGTTTTACCTCTTCAAAAATCATCTAAACATAGACTTTGTTTAGCATGAAAAAACAACATTTCACCTTGTCTTTCATTTTCAGGGTTTGATAAAAAAACCACTTGCCCTGTTGTAATCTGCTTTTTGTTCAATGAACTGCAATTCATTCCATATTTATCATAAGCACACATTAACAGCTCATTACGTGATTGATACATTGCCAACATTTTTTCATTTAGTTTTCAACACTCTGCCCCATATGAGAAGGCAGTTCAATTTTTGTTAAATTTGCGCTAAACAAAAAGACCAATGCATAAGCTTCTTTACATCGACGATGAAAAGCATAACCTGACCACTCTGAAATTGTCTGTCAACAAATGGCATGAGGTATTTACCCTGGAAAGCCCGTTTGAAGCATTAGATGTAATTGAAAGAGAAAACATAGGGGTTGTAATTACAGATCAAAGGATGCCGGGGATGACCGGGCTTGAGCTGGCAGAGAAAATCAGGGAGAAATATGAAGATGTAATCGTCATCATCCTTACGGCCTATGATGATAATAATGTAATGCTCCAGGCCATCAACCAGGGAGGGATTTTCAGGTATATGCTAAAACCCTGGGACCTTAAAGATCTGCGGCAAACCTTAAAAAATGCATTTGATACTTACGAATTAAAAAAAAAGAACCGCCGTCTTGTCAATGATCTTATCACCCAAAACAAGGAGCTTAGCCTTCAGGAGAGAAAGTACAGATTAATATTTGACTCCTCACCCCTGGGCATAGCTCATTTTGATAAAAGGGGTATTGCAACCCGCTTTAACAAACGTTTCAGAGATATTACCCATACACCCGACGATATCGAGAATCTCAATTTCATTACCGAAGGACTTAACCAGGAAATAATTTCAGCATTCAACATGTCATGGAAAGCCAATCACTCGGTAACCCTTGAAGGCATGTATCAGCAGAAATCAGGTGAACAAATTCCTGTTAGGGTTATTTTTACACCTATAAACGAAGATGATAAGCATGATGGTGTAGTAATGCTCATAGAAGACCTCAGGGAGACACTTAAACAGGAAGAATTAAAGAAACAGGTTATTATTGCAAGAGAAGCAGCGCGGTTTAAACATAACTTCCTGGCTGAAATGAGCCATGAAATACGTACACCTCTCACAGGTGTATTAGGAATGATCGATATCCTAAACCAATCCGGACTTAACGCTGAACAAAAAAAACATATTGCCATCCTGAAACAATCAGGAGATGACTTGCGGGAAATCATCAATCAGGTGCTGGATTATTCCAAAATTGAAGCAGGCAAATTGCCCCTCAAAACCGGCACCTTTCGTATTAGCAATGTTTTTCAAAAAGCAGAACAATTATTTCTCAGCATTAACAACAAGGAGATCGCATTTTTTAAGGAACATGATCAACAAATACCAGAGTATGTTATTGGTGATGAATTACGCATCATGCAAATCATAAACAACCTGATAACCAATGCAGTAAAATTCACCCAGAACGGTAGCATCACACTCAGTTCCGAACTTTTGCCCCAGAGCAGCGACGCTGAAGACTGCACAGTCAAATTCAGGGTCACCGATACAGGAAAAGGGATTCCGGAAGCATTGCAAAAGATACTTTTTACCCCTTTTACACAAGCAGAGCAAGTTCAATCACCCGGAATAGAAGGAACAGGACTGGGACTAGCCATTTGCAAGGAACTGACAAAACTACATGGAGGTAATATAGGTGTGGAAAGTCTGCCTGACAAAGGAAGCACCTTTTGGTTTACATTAAGGGTTAGACCAAGCACAGAAGCCAGCCTGGCAGAGTCCCAAACAGCCCTGGCCGGGAGATCCATCCCAAATGCAAAGATACTTCTTGCTGAAGACAACAAGGTCACCCAAAACGTACTCACCATGCTGCTCAATAGCTTTGGACATGAAGTAACTGTAGCCGGAAACGGAGAAGAGGTGCTGGAAAAATACATCCACGACCGTTTCGATTTGATCCTTATGGACATACAAATGCCGGTAATGAACGGCATTGCAGCCACCCAAATGCTAAAACAAATGCACAACAATCTTCCACCCATCGTAGGACTCAGTGCCAATGCACTGGAGGGGGATCGGGAAAAATACATGGCACTCGGCCTTGATGAATACCTCACCAAACCTTTCAGCCATGAGGACTTTGACAGGGTGTTGAGGAAACTCATGCTGCCAGAATAATGGCAAAACGCGGCATGTCAATTAACGCTGACGACCACAAAACATATCAATGAATATATTACCTTTGTCTCCGGGTATTGTAAATGTGAGATTACCGATTTAACCAACCCTTCAACCCATTGAGCAATCGATTTTAAACCTAAATACTATATGCAAACCGCAGAATCTTTCGTGTCACGTATTCTATATGAAGACAATCATATTATTGTTATCAACAAGCTTCCGTCGGAAATAGTACAGGGAGATAAAACGGGCGACATGCCCATGAGCGATTTGGTAAAAGCCTACATAGCCAAAAAATACAAAAAACCCGGCAATGTTTTTCTGGGGGTTGTACACCGCATTGACCGCCCTGTAAGCGGTGCAGTAATTTTTGCCCGCACTTCCAAGGCACTCACCCGCCTCAACGCCATGTTGCAAAGCCGCGAACTGCAGAAAAAATACTGGGCCGTGGTAAAGAATGAACCTCCGGCAGAACAAAGCAACCTGATACACTTCCTTCAAAAAAACGAAAAGCAAAACAAATCCTATGTTGTAGATGAGGGTGCCAAAAACAGCAAAAGAGCCGAGCTGCAATACCGTTTGGTAAGCCGGAGCAAGGATTATCAATTGCTGGAAGTTGAACTCATTACCGGCAGGCATCACCAGGTAAGAGCACAACTGGCGGCCATAGGTTGCCCTATCAAAGGAGACCTCAAATACGGATTCGACCGCTCCAACCCCGATGCAAGTATTCATCTGCATGCCCGCGAACTTTCCTTTAAGCACCCCATAGGCGAAAAAGTAATCAACATTACAGCCCCGGTTCCCGAAGACAACCTTTGGAAGTTTTTTGAGAAAGAAGTGGGTGCTTAGGCATAAAACATCTGCCTGACGAAAAATTTTTCTTTTCTTAAAATGTGCTCTTAAGAACATTCATAAGGTAAAGTGTTTTATATTTGATTGCAGAAAACCAAACGCCCTTACTAATGAATGTAAAGTCTTACTACAGCATATTGCTCTTGTCTCTGCTTCTGTTTTCAGCACAAAGATCCCTTGCGCAGTTTTATTCTGCCGGACAGGATCCTGCCTCTTTGCGCTGGCTTCAAATCAACACTGAAAACTTCCAGGTTATATTTCCCCAGGGTTATGAACAACAGGGAAGGTACATTGCGGATGTGCTGGAATGGTCTTGCGAGCATGCATCGAAAAGCCTGGAACACCAGCCGCGAAAAATTTCAGTTATCGTGCACAACCAGACCACTGTTTCCAACGGTTTTGTTTCATGGGCACCTCGCCGGATTGAACTTTACGGTACTCCCCCCTCAAACAATGACCATCATGACTGGATGGAGCGATTGGTAATTCATGAATTCAGGCATGTGGTGCAAATTGACAAACTCAACCAGGGACTGACCCGGCTGTTGGGTATACTTTTCGGGGAAGTAGGAACAGGGGCGGTGGTGGCCCACTTACCGCTATGGTTTCTGGAAGGAGATGCCGTGGCAACAGAAACGGCACTTACCTCGGCAGGAAGAGGCCGCTTGCCCAGGTTCGAGCAAGGATTAAGGGCGCAAGTGCTGACCAAAGGAAGACACTCCTTTGATAAGGCAGTGTTTGGCTCATACAAAGAATTTGTTCCCAATTATTACGAACTGGGTTACCAGCTGGTGGCATCGGCAAGAGCGGAATATGGCGCCCATGCATGGGCGCCCATGCTCGATAATGTAGCACGAAGACCCTTGGGGTTGTATCCCTTTTCAGCCGAAATGAGAAGACAATTTGGCCGGGGGAAAGCGGGGTTTTACAATCATTCGTTCCGAAACCTGGAGCAAAAATGGACTGAACAGCATGAAAATATAAACTATAGCACTGTCAACAGGGTCAACCTGCCTCAAAAACTTCATACAAACTATCTTTACCCTCGCTGGATAAACGATTCACTGCTGGTAGCTCTGAAAACGGGAATACGAGACATCCCGACTGTTGTAACCATTGACCTGGAAGGAAACGAAGAAGTTCTTTTCCGCCCCGGCTCTGTTTTTCCCAACTCCTTTGACTATGCGGCTGGTAAAGTGGTATGGAGTGAGTACAAACCTGACCCCAGGTGGGAACACCGCAACTATGCCGAAATTTTAATCTACAACATTTACACCGGGGAAAGGGAACGCATTACCCGCAAAGGAAAGTTCTTCTCCCCTGCCCTTTCTGCCGATGGTAATCAAATTGCAGCTGTTGAGATTTCACCTGAGGGCAACAATTCACTGGTGATAATCAGTGCCATAACAGGGGAAGAAGTCTGGCGTTTTTCTTATGATAACAATGATTTTATCATGCAGCCAGCCTGGCACCACCAGGGCGCTAAAATCACCCTTGTTGCGCTGGACAGCAAAGGCAAGAGGCTGGAGGAGATTATTACAGAGCACAAAGTTTCACAAACATTACTGTATATTGAAGATGCGGATATTTCTTCTCCTCAATACATGGGTGAAGATGTAATTTTCAATGCTACCTGGTCAGGTATAGACAACATTTACATCTACCGCAGACGAACTGCCCTGGCAGAAAAACTGGTATCTTCAGAATTTGGAGCCGTGAATGCATCGGCCAACTCAACCAACACACTGGCCTTTTCAGACTATACATCAAACGGGTATCAGCTTACCACCCTTGAGGCCAGAAACTTTGAAAGAAAACCCTTGAAAGATGTTGAAGACCATTCGATTGCTTTTCATAAAATACTGGCCGAACAGGAAAACGCAAAAATAAGCCCTGAAAAAATCACCCCGGTATCGCATGAAATAAAACCTTACAGCCGGGTGAAAAACCTCTTCTATCTTCACAGCTGGGTGCCGGCACACATCAATGTGGATTTAATGGAGATAGAGCCTGGAGCTTCGTTGCTTTTTCAGAACAAACTGAGCACCTCCTTTGCACAACTGGGCTATAAGTGGGATATGAACGAAGAGACAGGAAGATATGCCGGACAATACTCCTACCATGGATGGTATCCGGTAGTGGGAGTTATTGCTGAGAGTGGAGACCGGCACTTATATTATTTAACTGTTGAAGATGAACTACGAAGATTCAGGTTTAAGGAAAACAACTATCGATTATCAATCTCTTTACCTTTGCGCTACCAGCACAAGCAATTCTTTTACGGTGTAACCCCACTTTTCAGGATAGGTATCAATGATGCTGCCCGCAGTCCCCGGACTCCTGATTCCATATTCGTGGGCAACAACCGATACTTCCAATTTGAGCCTACACGCTTTTATACGCAGGAATACAGATTGCTGGCATACAGGCAGAGAAGAAGTGTTGCAAGAGATATCTTCCCCCGACAGGCTCAGATTTTGGATTTTAACTACCGGCATACGCCGCTGGGAGAATGGGACATGGGTAGTGTGTTTTCAATGCGGGGAACGGTTTTTTTCCCGGGCCTGATCCGACACCATGGCCTCAGACTTTCAGGAGCTTATCAAGACAGAAAACGAGGGGTTAATGAACAAAAAGCGGAAACCCTGCCCATTATTTACAACTTTGGAAATATTATCGGGTATCCCAGAGGTATCAGTGGTCAAAATCACCGGCGACTCGGAACCTTTTCAGCTGATTATGCCTTTCCCCTGCTCTATCCGGATATCAGCATACCCTATCTGTTGTATTTGAAGAGGTTGCGCACAGCCCTGTTTTATGACCATGCTTTGGCTAGGCCTTTTCCGGAAAGAAGCACCAAATCGGGCATGCAAAATGAGACTTTATACTCCTGGGGATTTTCCCTTACCGGCGACATGCACATACTGGGTATTTATGCACCCATTGCTCTGGGAGTCCAAACAGCTTTCACATCCACTAATGAATATGCAATTCAGCTGATCTTCAATGTGACCTTTTAACGAGAAATCTGATATTTTTACTTCCGACAGGCTATTGACTTCGGGACTTATTCATATTACCCACAATAAAAAGAAAACCGAACATAACCAAAAAATACAAGCCATACAATACATGATGGATGACCTTCCAGGTTTGAATAAAATGGGTCATGGATACAGCCATGAAAAAAGAAATTAGTGACAGGGCTGAAAATACAAGGGCTACTTTGTTATCAGAGAGGCCAAGATAAGATAAGTGATGCGTTGTATGGTCCTTACCACCCACAAAGGGTGATTGTCCGCGGGCAATTCTTTTATAAAAAACCGTGGTGGTGTCAATAATGGGGAGGGCAAAAATAATGGCAACCGAAAGAAACCTCATTAACGGAGTGCTTTCTCCTGAAAAAGCTTCACCATTCCAGAAAAAACCAATACCCAGTACCGCCAGCAGAACGCCAAGAAACTGGCTTCCGGTATCGCCCATGTACATAAGTGATGGATTCCAATTGTAATACAAAAAGCCCAGCAATACGGCCATCATTCCAATCACTACCACTAAAATGGGGTTCATAAATTGTTCACGCAATAGTATTCCTGCAAATATTGTTACCACCACAGATAAAGAAACGATTGTGGTGATTCCATCCATATTGTCAAGCATATTGATACTGTTCATCATTCCCACCACCCAGAAAAGAGTAATAGCATAGTTAAGCAACTGGCTATCGAACAGGGTAATATATGTACCGGTTGCCACCAGCACAGCACCACAAAACAATTGCGAAAAAAACTTGATCCAGGGGTGGGTATTGTAGGCATCATCAAATAATCCGGTAAGAAAACCAACAGTTACCACCACAAGAACGCCCATAGTTTGCAGGTTGAAAAAATCTGTTTCTTTGGGAATGAGAAAAGAGATAAAAATGATGGAAAACAGGAAGATGATATAAAAGGATATACCTCCCAAAGCTGGTTTGGAGGTAGAACTCCATCTAATAATCGTTTCACTGGTGTTTCTGATACCCAGATTTTTCGAAAACTTTAACAGAAACCGGTTTATCACCAAAGCAAACACCAGTGATGCAGCAAAAAAAAGACTGTAAACAAGAAGTAAGTCATCAGTCATTTACTATATATTTAAAAAATTTGACATATTCCGGATTTTGTCCGGGATTAATTTAAAACGGACTGTTGAAGTCCCTGAACAAGGGAGCAACCTTGTCTTTTTCTGATACCAGGGGTTCTGTTGTTCCCCAGTCAATATTAAGATCGGGGTCGAACCACGCTATGGAAGTTTCCGATTCACGTTTGTAGACCTGCGTGCATTTGTAAAAGAAAATTGTATTTTCCTCAAGGGTAAGAAACCCGTGGGCAAATCCGGGAGGGATCCACAGCATATTCTTTTTTACTGCTGTAATTTTGTATTTGAAATACTGTCCAAAGGTAGGTTCGGCTTTTCGCAGATCCACCACAACATCAATAACAGCACCTGTAATAACTCTTACCAGTTTGCCTTGTTCCCATGGGGGCAATTGAAAATGGAGCCCTCTTAAAACATTGGCTCCCGACAGGGATTGGTTGTCTTGCAGGAAATTTTCATTCAGCCCTGCCTCACTAAACTTATCTTTGTTCCAGGATTCAAAAAAATATCCTCTGTTATCTTCAAAAACCGCGGGTTCAATTGCAAACAATCCTTTGAATCCCGTTTCAATAACTTTCATTCCCATTGGTTTTTCTTTCCTAAAGTTTTTTGCTGCCCAGGCCAAGTATTCGTTTCCATAAGCTGCGTTTTACAATGTTTATCTGATCATCGTAATATCCGTATCCCGATCCATAACCACCATAATAATAGCCGTAGGAATATCCTTTGTCATATCCATAACTTGAGTATTCCTTGTCAACAGCGTTGAGTACCACTGAAAGTTTGCTGATATGGCTTTCGCCAATGAGTCTGTTCACGTTCTGGATAAACATCCGCTTGGAATAGTTGGCCTTAAAAATATAAATAGGATAATCGGCCATTAGAATACTCTTCATACCGTCGGTAACAATTCCTACCGGCGGGTTATCCACGATTACATAATCATACCTGGACTTAAGGTAGCTGATCATTTCGTCCATTCGTGGAGTCAGAATCAACTCTGAGGGATTGGGGGGTACCGGACCCGCAGTAATGAAATCGAGGTTCTTCACCCTGGAAGGTTGTATGCAATCGTCAATACTGTCAATATTAGACAGAATGGTACTTACCCCTTTGATATTTTCCACGTTGAAGCCCAGATGAATTTTGGGTTTTCGCATGTCAAAGTCAATGACAATAACTTTCTTGTTGCTGAAAGCAAGTATACCCGCCAGGTTCATGGCAAAAAATGTTTTTCCTTCTCCGGAAATAGTAGAGGTTACCGCTACCAGCTTGGGTCCCGGATCATTATTGATAAACTGCAGGTTTGTTCTGATGGCTCTCAAAGATTCAGAAATTAATGACTTTGGTTTCTTTAAAACCAGCAGCTGGTTGGGCGGAATTTCACTCTTGTATTTGGGTATGACGCCAATTACGGGAGCCTGGGTGTACTTAAGAATATCATGCAGTGAAGGGATTTCATTATAGAACAGATATTTCAGCAAAAACACACCGATTCCCAGAAAGATGGCCGCCAGCAGACTGCTTGCATAGATACCTCTGGGTTTGGGAGAAATAGGTTGTCCGGGCACACGCGATCTTTCCAGGATTACACTTTGAGAAACGTACCCGGCTTTGGAAATAGAATATTCTGCTTTCTTCTCCACCAGCTGATTGTAAAACCGCTCGTTTATCGAGTGTACACGCTGCAGCATACTGTATTCAATAAGGCTGTAGCGTGTACCCTGGTTAAGCAGGATACTTTCATAACTGTTAATTTTGCGGTTAATATCGTTTATTCGCGTATCCAGGTTGTTTTTTAAAGTGGTTATACTTTCGGTAACAAGCTTACGCTGAATATTTACCTGGTAATTCAAAGCCTGGATCTGACTGCTTTCGGGTGTAACCTGGTACAGCAGCTGCTCTCTCTCAATGAGCAGATCCTGCAATGTTTGCAGCATTCGGGATATCATACCGCTAAACTCACTGCCGGCAAGGATGGCTATCAGGCGGTATATATCAACATTTTCGTCCTGAGCAAGGCTTTTGGCTATCTCGCTTAGAATATTGTACTCCATCTGCAACAGCACCAGCTGGTTTTCCATATCTCCAATTCTCCCCTGCAGGGTAGGAAGCGGAGTCAGGGTAATCTCATCAATGCCATGCTCTTTTTTAAACTCTTCCAGTTCTATTTCAGAGTCTGACAGTTTATCAAAAAGCAGATCAAGTTGCTGATCAATAAAAGCCAGAATGTTATTGGCACTTTCTGCCTTTTTTTCCAAATCGTAAATACTGAATTCTTCGGCAATTGTATTAACGATATCAGATGCTTTCTGTGGGTTGGTTCCTGTATAGCTGATCTGAATGGTTTTGGCTGCAGCATTGAGAACGTTGATTCGTATATCGCGGCTATAGGCCGATGCAAGCGTTTCGGGATTATTGAGTATAAAGAAATAGGAGTTTCGGCTAAAAAGGCTCTGCTGTTCCTTGATTATATTGAAGTTGTGTATGTCAATCAATATATCCATTTCGGGCAGGGAGCTGCGTCCGTTAATATGAATTTCGCGTTTCTGAAGTTGTCCTCTGTAGGTAAACGAAAGCACTATCTGATCCTGGCTGACAAAATCAACATAAATCGGTATACCATAGATGGAAGGATTCTTAACAAAGGCATCTACCGTAAAAGGTGCATTGCGATAAAGCTCAAAATTGAGCACTCGTCCTTTGGAAAAATACGATACTTCAAGGGGCAGTTTAGAAAGTGTTCTTTGCAAAAAAACCGATGAACGCATCAGCTCAA
>SLPR01000088.1 GCA_007131895.1 Bacteroidales bacterium
AAAATCTTTCGCAAATAAGGAGAGAGCTGGAACTGCTGGTTAAGAAAAGAACACAGGAATTGCAGGAGGCCAACTTCAAGTTGCAACAGGAGGTAGTGGAAAGGAGAAGTGCTGAAGAGCAGATCAAGGCCGATCTCCATGAAAAAATCGAGCTTGTGCAGGAGGTTCACCACAGGGTAAAAAACAACATCCAGGTAATTATCTCTCTGGTAAATATGCTCTGCAACCACCCCCTTATTGATAACCATGCTTCTGACAAGCTTCGCGATATTGCTGAGAAAATCCGCTACATTTCACGGATCCACGAAGATTTTTACTCTTCACCCAATCTTTCCAGTATTGCTTTTTCTTCTTTTTTGAAAAAAGCCATTGGCGAGCTATACAGAAATCACGGACAGCAAAGGGATATCGTTTTCAAACTGAATTTAACGGATGAAAACCTCGATATCAGTCATGCCATTCCATTGGGAATTATTTTCAATGAACTTTTGATGAATTCCCTCCATTATGCTTTTCAGACGGAAAAAATAATTGAAAACAAAAGCACTATCAATGTTGAATTTTATCGCAATAACGGCGAGTTTTCTCTTGTGGTGAGCGACAATGGTATTGGGTTGCCCATGCCGTTTCAGGAGTTGAAAAGCCAGAAAATCGGATTACAGCTTGTTAACGTGCTTACAAGGGATCATCTCAAAGGAACGATATTTCATTATGGTCAGCAGGGAACAACCTTCATTGTTAAATTTGACGAATAAAATTATCAGACAGCAAATCGATATATTATGAATGTCATGTCACTTATCTCAATACTGCTTTTTTTAATTTACCTGCAGGCAGCTGTATATGTATTGTATAAAAGTGTCAATTCAAAACAGAATATTTTGTTCTTTCTGTTGAGTATTTGTTTTTCAGTTTGGTCCTTCGCTTATATATTTGTTTACTCTGCACAAACTGCTTCTGCTGCTTCCACCTGGGACTCGGTAGCCTCTTTTGGTTATACCCTTTTTCCTGCATTTATGGTAGGATTTAACATGTCTATAGGGAAAACTGCATTTTCTGCCAAGTGGCAAAACGCTATTTTTGTTCTGATGCTTGCGTGCGGAGCGTTTTTTTTCCTTTCCATATCATTGGGATACTGGAAAGCCGCAGACGTTTACAGGGGAACCCTGATCTGGCATTTTGCACACGATCCGTATAATATATATTACTCCCTGTTTTATGTGTATATTGGACTCGCTGCCTCCATCTCCTTTTTATCGCTGATTAAATGGCGGCTTCAAATCAGTGAAGCCCTTGAAAAACGTCAGTTTAACATTTACTTTTATCCTTTGCTCCTTTTTGTTGTTTTGGGAGTCCTTTTCGACATTGTCTTTCCTGCTATGCAAATTGATTCACTACCCAATTTGGCACATATCAGCTCATTGCCATGGATTGGTGGCATTACCTTTGCCATGATAAGATACCGGTTGCTGAGCAACAATGTCAACAGCCTTGCATCAGACAATATCATAAAACATATAAAAGAGATAGTGATTTTTATTGATACCAGCCATAAAATTACACGCACGAATGTGTTTACCGAAAAGTTGCTTGCAGGTTCTTCCATAAACATTGTAGGCAAAGACATTAATAGCTTTTTTGAAAACCGCACCCTGCTTGTGGGTTACCTCAAAAGAGCAAATGAGAAGGGCCAGATTGGGCCTATGGTATTGTCTATGAAAGATTTGTCTGCAAATATCATTGAAACGAGCTTGTATTTTATCGCCATTTATGACAGGTTTGATGACTTGCACGGATGCATTATTTACGGACATGACAATCGAGAGGCGATCAATCTGCAAAAGGAAATTTTTGTAAGAGAACATGCTGAGAAAAATCTGAGAGCCATCAGTGAGGTGCTGGAAATACGGGTTAAAGAAAGAACCACTGAACTTACCAACTCCTATAAAGAACTTCAGGTGAAGATGACCGAAAGAATGAGGGTAGAGGAGCAGATAAAGGCTGATATAGCCGAAAAGGAGGTGCTCATCAACGAAATACACAACCGGGTTAAGAACAATATGAATATCATCATTTCTCTTATCACTGCCAACGACAAAGATAAACTTACCCCTGCAGCCTCCCGGAAGTTTAAAGAACTCGCCCGAAGGGTTAAAAGTCTTCTGCTGGTGCATAACAACCTATACCTCTCTATCAGCTACTCCGATGTGGATTTTGGAAGCTATATCCGTTCTCTTTCAGAAGAGTTGCTTGATTTTTATAAGCGAAAAGGTAAAGTTGAAATCAGGTATGAGGTTTCCGATGTGTTTCTTGATGTGGATTATGCCATACCCATGGGATTGATTGTTAATGAGCTGTTGTCAAACGCTCTGCAGCATGCGTTTTCAGATTATTATCTGAGAAAATATAAGGATGAAAAACATATAATTCATGTTACTTATACCCTGAAAGGTAATCACTATGAAATAACTGTATCGGACAACGGAAAGGGCTTGCCAAAGGATTTCAATGTATCTGAACTTACAACCAATGGCTTACCCCTGACTGAAATTCTTGTCAGTGACCAGATAAACGGCCATATGGAGGTTTTATCTTCCACTGAAGGGAGTATGTTCAAAATAACCTTCTTTGCCGATAAATAACCTGTAATTTTCCGGAGATAATTGCTGAAAACAGAAGAATCTCCATTGGGTTGTTCATCAATTCATGATGTAATGTTCCCCCAATAGGGAGCAGTTGGAGTGCACCTGCAAATGAACAAGCGTTTTTTATTTCTGTTATCATCATACAATGGGTTTGCCGGATGCTGAAGCCCGGGAAAGCCTGACAGCAGGATTTACTTTTTGACACGCAACTAGTCGTGGCTTTATTCGATAGCAGAGTTAATGCAGGATAGAATATCTCCTGCGAAAAAAAGCGGGAAAAGCGAATCTGATTACTTTAAATAAATTAAATCGCAATGATATGAAAAGAGAAGTGAATGTAGAATGGGTTGACGGACTCGAATTTTCAGCTGATAGTGATGGTCATCATATTGTTATTGACGGTCCGCCCGAGAGTGGGGGAAAAGACAAAGGAGTACGCCCCAAACCTTTGATGCTTATGGCGCTTGCGGGTTGTACCGGGATGGATGTAGTATCTATCCTGAAAAAGATGAAAGTAAATTTCGAAGGACTGTCCATAAAGGTCGAAGGGGAGATGGAAGAAGAACCTCCCAAGGCTTTTCTATCTATGCATATAGTGTATACTTTCAAAGGGAAAGACCTTGCTGTGGATAAGCTGGAAAAAGCAATTCTGTTGTCAAAAGAAAAATACTGCGGTGTAAGCGCAACCCTTCAGAAAGCTATTCCAATAACGTACGAGATAAAAACAACGGATGACTGACAAATACATCCAAAGGGATTAATCCTCGTTTTTCTTTCTTACCAGGTTATGACCAATGGCGCACTGCAGGCATTTTTTGGGTGTACAGTAATACTTCTTCAGTTCCAGCAAAGCCTGACCTTCTCCGGCATTTTCCGGTTTAACTCCGGTTTTTATCCATTGATTAATAACCGCATTTTTCTCTGCAGGCAGTTCTGTGAGCAGATCGATGGCTTGCTCTTTTATTTCGGGACGCAGACTTTCCGCACCATAGATAAATTTAAGGGGTACAATGGTGTTGATAATGATGTTTTCAATGGCAGCAATTCCCAGCTTTTTATCTTTCTTTTCCGATTTTTTATCAAATCTGTAATGATTGTCCCAGTATGGAGAGCATTGCAGGGTGAATAAAGCACTGATTTCTTTCGCCGATGTTTTGTCTGTTATTTTTCTGAACAGGTTTTCTGAAACATGAATCAATTTCGCGAACTGGGCAATCCTGATGGTGGGAAAATTGGGAGGTCTGAGTTTGCCAAACTTCCAGAGAGAACCATCCATGGGTTGCAATTCATATTTATGACGCAGAAAATCGTATTCTCTCTTCAGCAGGGTGGGGTAGGCATCTTTGAAAGATGCTTCGTTGAGCATACCCGCCTGACCAAATAACAAAGCTTCCAACTGTGTAAGGTCATTCTTGTGTCGTGCAAGAATTTTAAAGGGTGTGTTTTGGGCAAGCAATGCAAAGGGGCTGGCATTGACTTTAAAACCAAAGTTGCGGGCCAGGAAATAATAAAAGGTTTGTTCCCAGCTGTTTTGGAAGTATTTGTAAAACCTGAGAATTT
>SLPR01000538.1 GCA_007131895.1 Bacteroidales bacterium
CATTGCTTCTGCATTAATTTAGCACAAATCGAATGGGCAAAGCGTATTGAACTCTTACCGGCTCACCTTCCTGGTAACCCGGTTGCCAGTTAGGCATGGCTCTCACCACCCGCAGAGATACTTCATCCAATTCTTTGGATACTCCTCTCAAAATCTTTACATCATTAATTATACCATCTGTTTCTACTACGAATGTAACAAAAACAGTACCCTGCACCGAATCAGTTCTTGCCTGATCAGGATAGGTCAAATTTGATTGTAAATATTTCATCAATGCGCTTTGTCCTCCAACAAATTCAGGACTCTGATCAACATCGTCGTAAATTTCTCCTGTATATTCACGAGCTTCATCCTGTTGGGTTTCTTCGACTTTGGTTTCTACTTTTATAGTCTCCGTTTCATTTTCTTCAGGTTTATCCCCTACTTCGCATGACTGAATCATAAAGGTAGCAATTAAGAAGGGAACAATTAGTAAAGTTTTAATAAGCCAGGGTCCGGCTTTCTGGTTTTGAATTTTTGTCATCATCATAAATCGCTTTTTAATCATTAAAATATTAAATGGATTGGTAACAGGTATATAGTCTGCGCCCAGAGCACAATCGAGCAGGGCACTTTGATAATCTACAACATTAAATTTACGAAGCACAAAACCATCTGCCTCAAACTCGTGAAGGCTCTGTAATTCATTACGGTAAAAGTACCACGTGGGATGAAACCAGAACAGTAACCGCGCAATCTCCATAAAAATCATATCCCAGGAATGCCTTAGCCGGAAATGGGCCTGTTCGTGCATAATCACCTTTTCATAGTGCCGGGAATTACGAATGTGCTCAGAAATAAAAATCCAGCGTAAAAAGGAGAAAGGACTTACATCGTCCTTCATGAGCACCAGAGAAATTTCCCCGTTCTTCTCCACAGGATGATTTCGAATCATCCGATAAAGATGAAACAAACGGACGCAGAAGCGAACTAACAATAGCACGAATACCACAATGGGTAGAAAATACCACCAGCTGATACTGCTAACCAGCATGACTAAGCGGTTACCCGGCTCCACAATGCCAGACTGTGCGCCAACGATAAACTCCGGCAGAGTATGTATTACTCCTTGCGTTTCAGTTGCTACTAAAACATTTAAAGGAATCTTACCAATTGAAGCCAGTGCCAGTGATATGAAAAACGAAGAAAGGATAAAGAGCCTCTGGTAACGGATATGAAATTGCCTGCCTTTTAACAGAGCATATCCTGCCGAAAAAATCAACAGATATACTGAAGCGCGAATCATAAAGCTTATAAAAGTTTCCATAGTATTGTCTTAAAATGATTAGAATGGTTTAGCCAATTACAAATCTACAATGTAAGTCTATTGCATGTTATCCTTTTGTTTACGGATTTCATCATCAATAATATTCTTGAGTTCCTCCAGTTCGGCCACCGAAAGATCTTTTTCACGGGAAAAAAACGAAACCATCTGCCGGATGGAACTTCCAAAATACCCGTTGAGCATGCCCCTGAAAAGCTGATGTGTATAATCTTTCTTTTCAACCAGCGGATAATATTCATGCGTTTTGCCATAGGCATTATAAGCCACAAAACCTTTCTTCTCAAGAATTCGCACGATTGTACTTACAGTGGTATAGGCAGGCCTGGGTTCGGGCATTTTTTCAATAATGTCCTTAACAAAACCCTTTTTTATGTCCCACAATACCTGCATAATCTGCTCTTCGGCTTTAGTCAGTTCTTTCATTTTTCTATCAATAGTGTATGTGTAATCAAAAAATCATTCTTTAACTAAGTGTGCCAAATTAGATTTTGGGTTTGACAACTTAAGAATTACAAAACAAATTTAAAACTAATTTTTTAGTTTACCAACTAATTCTTTAGTTTTTATTGTTTTTTTCTGGACCCTGAATTTTTACTTTTAAATTCAGCCATGCTTATGAAGCGATTTCTACCATCCACCTTCTTAATTTTTGTTACTTTAGCCGCCGAAAATAAAAGCATATTTATCAAAACATAAAACCTTACCGTATGATTACCGAACAGTTGATAAACCCCAGAAGCATCGTAGTTGTGGGTGGCTCCAATGATGTGGCCAAACCCGGTGGAAAAGTACTAAAAAACCTTATTGACGGCAACTTTGCCGGCGATTTGTATGTAACCAACCTCAAAGAGAGTGAAGTTCAGGGGATCAAAAGTTTTTCTGATCCGACAGATCTTCCGCAGGTGGATCTGGCTATTATTGCCATCGCTGCACGTTTTGTCCCTGATACTGTCAGGGTTCTTACAGAACAAAAACAAACCCGTGCCTTTATCGTATTGTCGGCAGGATTTAGCGAGGAAAGTGAAGAAGGAGCGAAACTGGAAAAAGAGATGGTGAATATTATCAACAGTGTGGGCGGTTCACTTATTGGCCCCAACTGTGTTGGTATTCTTACACCTGCTCACCACAGCATTTTCACATACCCAATTCCCAAGCTGGAAGCCACAGGATGTGATTTCATTTCCGGTTCGGGAGCCACGGCTTGTTTTATCATGGAAGCAGGAATCCCCAAGGGACTCACTTTTTCCAATGTATTTTCGGTTGGTAACAGCGCACAGATGGGGGTTGAAGAGATTCTTAAACACCTGGACGAAACCTTTGATCCGGAAAAAAGTTCCCGGGTGAAGCTTTTATATATAGAAACCATCAACAAGCCACAGATGCTGCTTAAGCATGCTGCATCGCTCATCCGCAAAGGCTGCAAAATTGCCGCAATAAAAGCAGGAAGTTCTGATGCAGGAAGCCGGGCAGCCTCTTCCCACACAGGAGCATTGGCAAGTTCTGATTCAGCTGTCAATGCACTGTTCCGCAAGGCAGGTATTGTACGTTGCTACGGCAGGGAAGATCTCATCAGTGTGGCATCTGTATTTATGCACCCCGAACTGAAGGGCAAAAACATTGCAATAATTACCCACGCAGGCGGACCTGCGGTAATGCTCACCGATGCATTGTCTAACGGAGGACTCGAAGTTCCCCACATTGATACACCCGAAAGCCAGGAGTTACTCACACATCTCTTCCCCGGTTCTTCGGTGGCCAACCCCATCGATTTTCTTGCTACCGGTACAGCCGAACAACTGGGCACCATTATCGACTATGTGGACCAGAAATTCCATAACATCGACGCCATGGTTGTCATTTTTGGCACCCCCGGATTGTTTCCGGTCTTCAATGTATATGACATGCTCGACCTAAAAATGAAGCAAAGCAAAAAGCCTATTTACCCGGTTCTCCCCTCTACCCTGACAGCACAGGAAGAAGTAGCCGATTTCATCTCAAAGGGAAGAATCAACTTCCCCGATGAAGTAACCCTGGGCAATGCGCTGGCAAGAATTTACCATACTCCCCCACCCTCTCCCGAATCTATTGAATTGCCAAAGGTTGACAAAAAGAAAATACGAGAGATTATTGACAACAGCCCTGAAGGTTATTTGCCTCCCGAAAAGGTGCAACAACTGCTTGATGCCGCAGGTATCGCCCGCGCAGGAGAAGCGGTGGAAGACACTGCTGACAATGCAGCAAAGGCCGCATCAAAACTGGGTTACCCGGTGGTGATGAAAGTTGTAGGACCTGTTCATAAATCTGATGTGGGAGGCGTGGTGTTGAATGTAAAAGAGGAGCAACAGCTACGCAGGGAGTTTGACAGGATGATGAAAATCAAGGACACCACAGCTATATTGCTGCAGCCCATGCTTTCGGGTATGGAGTTGTTTGTGGGTGCCAAGCACGAAGAGAAATTTGGTCATATGATTCTTTGCGGAATGGGAGGCATTTTCATTGAAGTGCTTAAAGACGTGAATACAGCCATGGCACCGGTAAGCAAAGATGAAGCCCTGGCCATGATTCGCAGCCTGAAGAGTTATAAAATCATCCAGGGAGTGCGCGGTCAGGAAGGAGTAAATGAAGAGCTCTTTGCTGATGCATTGGTACACCTCTCTGCCCTGCTGAAAGAAGCACCCGAAATATTCGAGATGGACCTTAACCCGCTGCTGGGTTCCAAAAACAAAGTTGTGGCGGTAGATGCCAGAATTAATATTGTGAAACAGTAGTGTCCGGTAAAATGAAAATATCAATATTGTTACAATTTA
Organism: Bacteroidales bacterium; assembly: GCA_007131895.1. GTDB lineage: Bacteria > Bacteroidota > Bacteroidia > Bacteroidales > UBA7960 > SKVR01. The sequence continues at coordinate 4,132 of SLPR01000538.1, forward strand.
GATTCCTCACTACGTTCGGAATGACAGCAAGTTAGGTTGTTGGA
>SLPR01000316.1 GCA_007131895.1 Bacteroidales bacterium
AGTATTTTGCTTCCGGAACCAAAAATAAAGTTATTGCGATTACTTCCACCCGATCGCAGGAAGGTAAGACCTTTACAGCCATCAACCTTGCATCTGTAATTGCCTTGTCAGAAAAAAAAGTGCTGCTTGTGGGTGCAGACCTGAGAAAACCCGGAATTTTTGATGATTTCCATATTAGTCAGGAGCCCGGATTATCCAATTTCCTGGTGGGAAAAAATACCCTTGAGGAAATCATTCAAAAAGTAGAGCATAGCCCCCACCTGCATGTTATAACCTCCGGGCCTGTTCCGCCAAATCCCAGCGAATTACTGGAGTCAGATAATATGGATTTGTTGCTTAAAAACCTCAAGCCTCAGTACGACTTTATTATTATTGATACACCCCCCATAGGGATTGTACCTGATGGGATCAATCTTATAAAAAATGCAGATATTGCCATCTTTATTATAAGACAGAAATTCAGCGACAAATCCAGCCTCGAGTTTCTCAACGAGTTTGCAGAAAAAATTGGTGCCCGCAACATATGTATTGAAATTAATGATGTAAAACTGTCGCGCAGCGGGTATGGCTATGGCTACGGTTATGGCTATGGCTACGGCTATGGCTACGGGGGATATGGCGAGAAAAACGAAACCGAAGGCAACCCCTTCAGAAAGTGGTATGATCTGGTAAATAAAGGGCTGAAGAAAAAAGCCTGATTTTTGCTGTTTTCTCTGTAACTATGTGTTTTTATAAGGGATTGCTGTGTATTTTTACAGGTGAAGCGCAGCGTCGTTTTTCTGTGCGAAGTTATTGTACTATTTAAAACACATTATTTACGGGCATGAACCAAGCCATGACAATAACTATTTACATACACGCGGATGATTATAATTCGCAGCATGGTAAAACATGCAGTCAGAATATTGTTGGCGAGCTCTCCCGCTTGAGCGGGAACCAATTTAATCAAATTATAAACAGATGAAACTTGCATGAGCACTGCGCACTCAAAAGACGATGAATAAGCTAAGTCATGCAAGTTCCATTTAACCAATTACTTAGACCAATTTTATTCGAATGAAAAATCTCCGGGTACTTTTCCTCTTTGCAATCCTTTTTTCCTTTGGCCGGTTTGTTATCGGGCAAACCCCTGTAACCGACATTGATGGTAATGTCTATCCAACCGTCCTCATAGGTAGCCAGGAATGGATGGCAGAGAATCTCCGCACCGGTCGTTATATCAACGGAGAAACCATTACTGCTTCTGTTGGAGGTGAAAACCGGGCGAATGCCAGTGAAGGGGCCTGGGTATTGTACGATAACGATGAGTCAAACGACTTGCTTTTTGGAAAACTCTATAACTGGTATGCAGTGCAGGATTCCCGTGGAATATGCCCTGCAGGCTGGCGTGTACCTACGGATACCGACTGGCAGGAGCTTACCCTGTATCTCGACCCCGAAACGTGGGGAAACAACAACAATGCAGGAACTCTTTTAAAGTCGCGACGACAGGTAGATTCTCCATTGGGTGGCGGGTTTTCAACGACTGTACATCCGCGATGGGATGCTCACGATCAAAGATACGGAACGGACGAATATGGCTTTGCTGCATTGCCCGCAGGGAACTATACCGCAACCGGAGGCTTCATGCACAAGGGAAGTTATGGGTATTTCTGGAGCTCTACCGTATCTTCTGATGCGTTTGCCTATGCAAGAGTGTTAATGCACAGCCACAGAGGTATAAGCCGTTCGGCCTATGCAAAAAATACAGATCTTTCTGTAAGATGTGTCAAGGGTGAAGAGGTCACTACCTACACCCTTACTTTGCAGGTTGAACCTGAAGGTTATGGAGTGATAAACGGAGCCGGAGTCTTTCCGGATGGTCAACAAGTTACCGTTTCAGCGATTCCTGCGGAGAGTTACGTTTTCTCAGCATGGACAGATGGCCAGGGGAACATTGTAAGTCCCTCCGCAGAATACACCTTTGTCATGCCGGCTGAAGATGTTACCCTGGTGGCAGTGTTTGAAACTGAACCCCCTTTTGTTGTTAACAGCTTTCCGTGGTCAGAAGATTTTGAAGGAAACGTTTTTCCACCCAAAGGATGGCAACGCTATAATCTGAAAGGAGCTTTCAGAGAATGGGATTTGTCGTCTGCACAAAACCACAGCCCCATGGGCGCGCAAAGTGCTTACCATAATTACGGACCTGCCTTTGACGGAATGCAGGAGGGGTGGCTGGTAACACCTGAGATATTTGTTCCTGCAAACAGCAATTTTGAACTCACTTTCTGGTCCTACAACACCTGGCCTGCGTGGTACCACAAAAACAGCGTGCTGGTATCCACCACATCAGGAGCTCCCGAAGATGGCAATTTTGTCCAGATCTGGACCACAACCACTGTAGTTAGCTCCTGGGTAAAAACGGTGGTGAATTTGCAGGGCTATGCCGGACAAAGCATTTTTCTCGCCTTTCGCTATGAAGGGCAGGATTCCCACAGCTGGTTTCTGGATGATGTTTTTGTAGGAGAAGCCGGCGAATAGGAATGAATAAATATGACCCTATTAGCAGATCCCGCCGCGTATAGCACCCTGAAGCCCAATTCCGGGAGTTAGGCGAAGTTATTTTAAAGGGGACCTCATTAAATGCTTTGTTGCATCATATGTTTCCGGGTCCTTAAACTAAAAAGCTATGACCTTACAGGTAATTGCCGTTCTGATACTGGTATTTCTTATCAATCTGATAACCACCCTCTCTTATTCAGTTCGAATTGTGGGAATACGCACAGGGCGTATTGCAGTATCCTTTGCTTTTTTCAATATCCTGGTGCTGGTATCTCGCACAGCGTATGGCTTTCAGGCTCCTTTGCTGGTTGCATTATAGGCGGGGTATTTTAACCCGGAATTTCGCACAACGGCCAGCAGCTTGTCTGCCATTATCAATGGTGTGGCTACCATCCTGATGTTTATATTTATTGTTCCGTTTTTGTCTGTGATGACCGATGATGTTGTGCTGGGCAAAACCAAAGAAAGCCTTTTCAGGAAGTATATCGTCTACATGGTATTTGCACGCGTGCTGGGTACCATTGTGGCACAATTGATTTTCCTACCCTCGGCCAGACTAATTGCAACAATAGCTCAAATGTTGTAACAAACAAATTGACAGATCTTTGGTTATGATTCTGTACCTGCCTGAAAAAAATCTTTAGGGCTTTGGCTCCACCGGGCAGGTTTATATTGAATTCGAATCAGCATTATGAAGAAATTAAAGATACTGTCGCTTGTGTTTTTCCTTTTCGGAATGAGCTATGTAGTTCTTTCTGAAATCGTCCTTACCGATTCTCCGGGGTATGTGTATAACCCGATGCTCCTTACCGTCAACCCCGATCCACAATGGGAAGGAACCCCCGTGGATAAGAAGGGGCGATTCGTGAATATGCACGAACCCTTTGAGTCGAGCCTGACGGACTTGCTTCGCTGGCGGCTGTCATCCAATCCTTACAGCGACATAAAAGAAAATGACACCCGTCGTCTTTCGGTAATCATGAACAATGAGATGTTTGACCGGTCCCGTGACAAGATCGTCTGGCTGGGACATGCATCATTTCTGATTACCCTGGGAGGTAAAAACATTCTTACCGATCCAGTGTTTTTGCCCAATCGTTTCCTGGAAAGGTTTTCCGACCTGCCCTTTGACATTGACAGTATCCGGGATATAGATTATATTTTGCTTTCACACAACCACCGCGACCATATTGATAAGAGTACTCTGGAATTTTTGTATGAAAAGATGCCTGATGCTGAAATCCTCACCGGATTAAACATGGCTGAAATGCTCACCCGCTGGATGCCGGATGTTAAACTGCAGGAAGCCGGATGGTATCAGCAATATGCACTGAAAGAAGACTTTGAAATCATATTTGTCCCCGCGCGCCACTGGACCCGGCGTGGACTAATCGACGAAAACAAACGGTTATGGGGCGGGTTCTTTATCCGCTACCACCACAAGACCATTTATTTCATGGGAGATAGTGGCTACACCCAGCATTTTGAAGAAATACGAAACATCCTGGGCGATGTGGATTATGCCATCATGGGAGTGGGTGCATACAAACCCGAATGGTTTATGTATCAATCCCATATCAGCCCATCAGATGCCGTTAAGGCGTTTCATGAAATGGGTGG
>SLPR01000317.1 GCA_007131895.1 Bacteroidales bacterium
CTAAATATAATTCACCATTGAATTTAAGGATATCGTCCGCATGATGAAAACTGGAGAAAGCTTCAGATTGCACAGCGCAAGAATTGAAGCCACAGATCCAGACCGGATCAAAAAACTCTGGCGGCAAATCAGCGAACAGACCGATCAGCATGGAACGCCGGCTTCCACATGCTGTTTTATGCTGAAGTCCGGGGAGCAACTTGCAGTCACCATGGACGAAATAGCGGAATTATGAGATCTTATACAGCACGCTTATAAGGATAGTGATATAATATGGGGATACGATCTCTCCAATGATGATTCGCTCTCATTAGAGCCGGTTTGGTTGTCTCTTTAGTAAACCAGGAGTGCTGAGTTACATATCGTTGATTTGCTGCAATTGAAAATCAGGTCAGGAAAAAAGCACAAAAAAACCCCCGACTTGATATCGGGGGTCCTCTCTCCGTTGACCGACAAGGATTCGAACCTTGACAGACAGCTCCAAAAACTGTAGTGCTACCGTTACACCATCGGTCAATGATTTGTAATGGGACTGCAAAAGTATAACTTTTTTTTATTCACCCCAATTTTTTTCTCTAAAAATTTGTTTTTTTTTCGCCGCTCCTTCTAAAAACCTCTCAACCCCCATAAACAAACGTTTACAACCGCGTCCTGCAAGAGAAACCCTGTGCAGAAAATCCATTAGAATCTTCTTCACAGGGTTTCTGTATCGGGTTGCAAATGTTTTATACTTGTGGCTTTCTTATCAGGCACGCGTAGTAAACATGGGTTTTCCTTCAGGCACTATTCAATCGACTCGCCTGGCTGCCTCCAGCGCACATCATAATATCCGGGTCTTTCTTCCACTGCACGTCTGAAGAAGTCTTCAGGATACCCTACTCCCTGGGGCCAGGGCCTGAGTTTGTCTTCTGTGCGGATATAGCGGTCGTTGTATTTTGAGAAGATATGGTATCCCAGCTCTCTCCAGCGCTGCACGGTATATTCGGCATTGTTTACGCTGAAATCGGTGAGGTATTCATACATCATGTCCTTATCCGCTTCATAAAGTGATTTGGCGGCCATGTCCACAGCTTTTGTCATGGCATGGGAGCGGTTCTCTACTTTCAGCTGCACCTCTTTAATATCCTCGATGATATAGCTGTACAAACCATAGGCATAATTGGCCACCAGGTTGAATACCCAGAAAGCAGAATCCCAGTCGAAGTCCACTACGTTACCTGTGGTAAGCGAAATGGGGGCTCTTTGTGAGCCCACATACAGGGGCATATAGGCATTGGAGTAAGTATCATCCACACTGTACCAGAAAATGCCTCCTATGGGGTCAGGAAGGAAGTTTCGTGACTGCGAAACAAAAGAGAATCCTGTTTGCGGTTGTGAGATGGTACGGGGCCATGCATACTTCTGGTCATCCAGTTCAAAATAGATGGGTCTCCAGCGGTAGGGATTGTTAAAGGGGCCTGCATCAAATCCTTCGGCAGTATAGTAAGGTGAATCGTGGAAATGGTCGCGAACCAGACCAATCATAGCCTGCACGGTAATTTTGTTTTCGGGCTTTACAAAAAGAGGATAAGGTTCTGCATCTACCACACAACGCCAGTACTCGGGGTTAAACTCCTGCTCGGGAGCTGCTCTTCTGAATATACTCCATACACGGCCTTCACATAAAAGCAAAGACTCGCAGGTAAGCGGGTTGTAAGCATCCACAAAGCTGAATTCTTCCCTGGGTTGATCTGCACCAAACCAGCCCATTTCAACGGCAAATTCAACCAGGTCGTCACTCCACATCCAGTTTTCGGTATCGTTCCAGTCAATCTGACGAACGCGCGCCTGGTTGGCATGCGCAGCAATGTACCCGTCAGGTACTCTTGCAGCTACCCATACAGCACCTTCACCGTGCTCACCTTTTCCGATGAACTCCATGATCCACGCTTCATTCTTGTCGGCAATAGAGAATGACTCTCCGGTGCTCTTGTAACCGTGAGCATCCACCAGGCCTGTCATAACAGCGATGGCTTCGCGGGCTGTCTTAGACCTTTGCAATGCAATATACATCATCGCACCATAGTCAATAAAACCGTTTCCACCGTGCAATTCGGAACGGCCTGTGAAAGTGGTTTCTCCGATGGCCACCTGGTGTTCGTTCATGTTGCCGATTACCCGGTAGGTTCTTTCAATCTGAGGAATGCGACCTATGAGGGTACCATAGTGCCAGTCGATAATATCAATAGAATCGCCGGGCTCGTAGGTGCCTCCGGGGTAGTAATACAGGGGGTCCATAAATCCTCCGGCATCGGCCAGATAGCTGATCATTACGCTTCCGTCGGCACTTGCGCCGGCTGATACCAGTACGTTGGTACATGCATTGGCGCGCGGAGCTATAAAAGCCAGCATGACAAATGCAAAGGTTATTTTTAATAAACTGATTCTTTTCATAGAAATGAGATAGTTATTGGTTATTAGTTATTAGTTATTAGTTATTATTTAATCGGTTCGCCGGGTTGGCGCCATCTTACATCAAAAAAGTGGGGTCTTTTCTCCACTGTTCGTCTCAGAAAATCTTCAGGGTACCCTATTCCCTCCGGCCAGGGGCGTATGTTATCTTCCAGTCGGATATACCTGTCGTTGTAGCGTGAAAACATTTCCCGGCTGAAGTCTCTCCAGCGGTTTACCACAAATTCGGCATTGTTGACGCTGAAATCGGTAAGGTATTCGCGTGCCATGGCTTCATCTTCACGGTACAAAGCAGCAGCGGCATTGTCAATGGCTTTGGTCATGGCTACCGCCCGGTTTTCCAGTCTTGCCTGTTCTTCCTGGATATCTTCAATCATGATACCATAAAGACCATAGGCATAATTGGCCAGCAAATCGAAGGTCCAGAAAGCAGAATTCCAGTCAAACTTAAGCGGATCTGCGATGGTTAAAGATTTGGGCATCTGGGACATACCCATGTACAAGGGCATGAAAACATTGGTATGGTTATCGTCAACACTGTACCAGCAGATCCCTCCTACTTCGTCGGGCAGCCAGTTCCTGGCCTGTGTTACAAAAGTAAAAGCCGTTTGAGGCTGAGAGATGGGCCTTTCCCACGTGTATTCTGTATCATCGCCCTCCAGCTTAAAAGTAACCGGACGCCAGCGGTAAGGGTTGTTATAAGGCCCCGCAGCAATACCTTCTCCAGTATAGTAGGGAGTGCCGTGGAAGTGATCGCGGATAAGACCAATCATGGCATCAATGGTAATTTTTTCATCAGGCTTGACAAACAAAGGATAGGGGTCAGCACCTTCCACACATCTCCAGTAATCGGCTGAGAACTCTTTTGAGGGAGCAGCCCTGTTGTACACACTCCATACGCGGCTTTCGCAAAGCAGCAATGAAAGCGGGGTTGGGGGATCATAAGCTGCCTGGAAACTGAAATTGCGGTTTCTTCCTTTGTACCATCCCATTTCTTTGGCAAAGTCTACTACATCTTCAGACCACATCCAGTTTTTGGTGTCTTTCCAGTCAACTTTGCGTATGCGCGACTGGTTGGCATGGGCAGCGATGTAACCTTCGGGTACTCTTGCGGCTACCCATACTGCGCCTTTGCCATGCTCACCTTTTCCTATGAAGTCCATAATCCAGACCTCATCTTTGTCTGCAATGGAGAAGGTTTCACCGGTGTCTTTGTATCCGTAAGTGTAAGCCAGATCGTTCATTATCTGTATAGCTTCGCGTGCAGTGGAAGCCCGCTGAAGCGTAATCCAGATAAGGTTTCCGTAATCCAGCAAACCGGGCCCGCCGGAAAGCTCAGGACGCCCCGTAAAGGTGGTTTCCGCAATGGCCACCTGTTTTTCATTCATGTTGCCAATCACCTTGTAGGTGCGGGGAATCTGGTGTATTTTCCCAAGAAATTCGCCTTCATGAAAACCGTACACTGACAAGGAATCTCCTTCAGCATATTCGCCCCCGGGATAAAAATGCAAGGGTTGTGCAAAACCGCCTACATCATAGGTCCAGCTGGTCATAACACTCCCATCCGCACTTGCACCGCGTGAAACCACTACATTGGTACACGATTGGGAAAGTTTAGGAAAAAGAAGGGAAACCAACAGGGAAGCAATAAATACATTCAAAAAAAAGTTTTTGTTCATGTTGTATATTGTTTTGGATGACTAAGAG
>SLPR01000187.1 GCA_007131895.1 Bacteroidales bacterium
AAGATCACAATAATGTTTGGACGTGTTCATTCCCAATATCGTAATCTCATGTCCCAGATCTGCAAGCCCATTTGACATGTTCAGGGTAGCAATGGCACCTCCGTCTTTGGGAGGATAGGGTATTTTATTGGTTAACTGAAGAATCTTCATTTTGCAGTCTGCGTTTCTTACCAAAGAGAATTCCTTTTGCTTTGAAGCGGGCAATTTTTGCCAGGTAACTATCCATATCCATCAATGAAGAGTCAGTAGTTGCCTGAATGATAAGTAATATAGCAATAGGTAGAAAAAACAATATTGACATCCACATTCCTTGCCAGGGTTCCAGCACCCCCTCTCTGACAAATTTCTCGCCTGTGATTGACAACACATGAAACAACACGAAAAACAGCACCGAAACCACTACCGGAAGGCCAAAACCTCCCTTTCTGATGATGGCTCCAAGGGGTGCGCCAATCATAAACAAAACCAGGCAGGCAAAAGAAAGGGTAAACTTGCGGTGAAACTCTATCTGGTACCTTGCCAATCCTCGTCTTCGTATGCGGAGATCATCATGATTGAAGAGCGCACTCTCCTTTAGCTGACGGACATTGTTCATGGCTGCTTCGGCAGCAAGTTTTCTGTGATTAATCCGCTCAATATCCCAAAGATTAGGTAGTTTGAACTCTTCAATGGTATCAAGAGCTGCCTTTCCTTCGCTACCCAAAGAATTGTAAAAATGAAGTTTGGTGAAAGAGTTATTGATAAAATCCTGCTGTCTCATTTTGATTAGGGTCGAAAGGGAATCTTCAAAATGAAGCAACTGACTGATGTTAAGCATTCTGAAATTGGAACGAAACAATTCTTCATCGGTTCGGGCCATGGCAAAACCACTTAAATCAAACTTCCTTACCTGCTCTTCAAAATAAGTGCGCTGAAAAGGCCGGGAGAGATCTCTTGAATCCCGCGGTTCTACTTCCTGGTAATTGGAGCCGTTGTAGAGGGTTAGTATGAGATCCATTTTATCCTCAGTCATGGTCATTGTACCCCATTCAGCCATGGTTACATTGGTATTTCCCCTTCTTTCGGTATGGTCATAAATTTTGATGTTTCGCAATATACTTCCGTCGCCATCCTTATCTTCCACACGTATTACAAAATTATCAATGCCTTTGTAGTAAATCCCCTCCATGATATTGAAGGCAGGTCTTTGCTGTCTTACATCATATAAAAGAGAACCCATTTTAAGATTGGCGACTGGAAGCACGTTATTGGAAAAATAAAATGCTGCCAACACAAAAACGGAGGAAATAATAATAAGAGGCCACATGATCCTGGTGAGGGAAATGCCTGCGGATTTGAGGGCTACAAGCTCATAATTCTCTCCCAGACTTCCCATGGTCATTATCGATGAAAGCAAAATAGCAAGGGGAAGAGCAAGGGGAACAAATGTTGCAGAAGCATAAAAAAGCAACTCCCCGATAATATACCATTCCAATCCTTTACCCACCAGGTCATCAACATATTTCCACAGAAATTGCATCAGCAGGATAAACAATGCAATGAAAAAAGTCATTACAAATGGCCCTACGTAAGTGCGAAGAACTAAGGAATGTAGCTTTTTCAATTTTGCCGGTTCATTTTATAGGATACACCCGATTACTGGTTTCTTTATAACTGTAATTACAACAGAATTTTATCTGTGAAATTGTACAGGAATTTTTGTGAATGCAAATATACAACTCATTGCTGATATTAAAAGGCAAAAATCAACAAGTATCATAAGTGTAGAAACCGAATCGACCTGCAAGAAACAGCATAATAGGTTCTTCTGCGCCCTTTATCGACCTTTGTATGCAACTCAGCTACTTTGCGCCTGCCCTTCTTTATCACCGGTAAAACAGATATCTGAACAAGAGATTTCAACCAAATCAGCAAATTCAGTGTTTCATGTAATCCGAAGAGCTAATAATTCCTTATTTTTGAAAAACACAGACTTTTTCTGTAAACTTTCAGTTATTGAACTTGTTACTTTTTTAGAGAAATATATAAAATTGCACCACTGATAAATCAACACACCCAAAATTTATATGAATTTAAAACTGAATCGTTTACCTGCAATATTATTACTGATATCTGTAGCTTGGTTCTCCTCATGTACACCCAAGCAAAGGTTTGCCGCATTTGATAAAAGAAAAGTTCATCATTTTGAAATGGTTGAGATCGGAGATACCAGGCAGGCTCTTCTGATAAATGGTAAAAATCCGGATAATCCTGTTTTACTATATCTGCATGGTGGGCCTGGTTTTCCTATGCTCCCTTTTGTTCCTTTCAGTGAATCGATGCAAAAACTCGAAAAGAAGTTCACCATCGTTTATTGGGAGCAGAGAGGGACCGGAAAGTCATTTGACAATGCGCTTGCTATCGAAAGCATGAATATTGAGCAATTTATCAGTGATACGCGTGAAATAGTAGAATTTATCAGGGAGAAAATGGGTGTGGAAAAGGTTTTTTTATGGGGACATTCATGGGGAAGCAACTTGGGTGCAATCTATGCTTCCAGATATCCTGAAACACTTCACGCTTATATTTCCACAGGTCAAAGTGCCAACCCTTTTCTTAATGAAAGACTCGCTTATGAATTTGTGTTGGAAAGAGCCACTGAGGATAATAACAGAAGGGCACTGAGGCAACTTTCGCGCATCGATACCCTGCCCGACAATTACACCGTAAGCAATGCCCTTACCATTAGAAAATGGGTGTACAGGTATGGCGGTATTGTACACGATACCCGGTATGAAAGACCCTATGTGGATTTTCAGGAGATAGGAATCATGCTGTCAACACCTGTATATCCTTTGCTGGTAAGGCTAAATCTTTTGCTAAATCCCTACTATAGCATTGAATCTCTTTGGCAGGACTTGAAAGAACTAAACCTGTTTACCGAAGCTCCCAAAATTGATGTGCCGGTTTATTTTCTCGTGGGCAGGCACGACATTATTGTTTCTCATGTGCTGGCCGAAAAGTATTTCAACGAGCTCGAAGCTCCTGAAGGAAAGGACATTATTTGGTTTGAAAACTCTGCCCACAGACCTTTCCAGGAAGAGAAAGAGAAATTTCACAAGGTAATGGATGAAATACACGATCGCCATTGGACGAAAAATCTTACCAGGAAAGAAGAATAAACACTTGTATCTTCGGGAAAATTACAGCAAATGCCTGAACAGGCGCAGTCAAAAAATCTGATAAATCGAAAATAGCGAACTCAAGACTTTAAAAGTGGTACAAGAGGGATAGAACATTTGGCCATAAGATGCGTCTTGTCCCCTGTCCAATGGGCATTGCACCCGTCCGGTTCGAACAGTAAGCATAGGAAAGCTGATTACTTAAAATTTATTTCTGATATAAGTACAGATGCTATGAAGAAATCCCAGGCAGATTCGGAAAAGAGAAAGGCTGCCCCAAATCAAAACAGCAATCTTGCATTGCAGGATCTGGTTAATGAGCATATAACAGATGTTATATGGGAAATGGACCTAACCACAAAGAAGTATACCTATGTAAGCCCGGCCGTCTATCAACTCAGAGGATTTACTGTAGAAGAGGCAATGCAGGAAGAGTTTCATAAGTCATTGCATGAAGACGACTACCATTACATCATCAATCATCTTCCAACCAGGATTTTACATTATGAAAATGGCGATGAATCTTTTAGAATCCTTACCGGAGAGTTCAGGCAACCCAGAAAGGACGGTAGTTTAGCAGAAGTGGAAATCACCACTATTCTTTTAAAGAATTCCCAGGGAAAGGTTAACAGGATAGCAGGCGTAACCAGAGAAATAAGACACCGAAAAGCACAAAAAGAATTGCTTCGCAACACGCAAAGCCTATTTGAAACTGTCTTCAACTTTACGGCCACTGGTATAGCCCTTCTCAATGAAGATAGCATCTTCATCAATGCCAACAATGGCTTTTGCAAGATGCTTGGATACCCCATGAATTATGTGGTGGGAAAATCATTTGATCACTTTCTGGTAAATGGTGACGAGCCATTTATCAAAGACTTATTCAAAGTTAACCGTTGTAAAAAAGGCCTTGAGAAACAGTCAGAAATCCGCATGGTTAACCTTCACGGAAAAGTAATCTGGGGATTGATCAATATTACA